>JBOGFO010000062.1:0-7268 GCA_050743445.1 Acidimicrobiia bacterium | reverse complement strand
CCACCTCCTCGACCAGCACGGGATCGATCCCGCATCCGTCGACTACGTCCTCGGCTGTGGCGAAGAGGCGATCGGTGACCGCTACCAGCGCGGCGGCGGGAACATGGCCAAGGCGGTGGCCGAACAGGCCGGGCTGCTGCGGTCGTCGGGAGCCGACGTGAAGGACTTCTGCGCCGCCCCCGTCCCCGCCCTGGTGATCGCCGCCAGCCTGGTGGCCGCCGGTGTGTTCGGGCGAGTGGCGGTCATCGCCGGCGGCTCCCTGGCCAAGCTGGGCATGAAGTTCGAGGGCCACCTCGCCCACGACCTCCCCGTGCTCGAGGACGTCATGGGTGGCGCAGCGGCGCTGGTGGAAGCCGACGACGGGTGCTCGCCCCGCCTGCGACTCGATGCCGTCGGGAAGCACCCGGTCAGCGCGGGCGGATCGGCGCCCCAGATCATGGAGGCGCTGGCCCTGGAGCCCCTCGACCGCCTGGGGCTGCGGGCGACCGACGTCGACGACTACGCCACCGAGCTCCACAACCCGGAGATCACCGAGCCGCAGGGATCCGGCGACGTGGCGCTGCGCAACTACAAGACGCTGGCCGCCCTGGCCTCCCGGCGGGGCGACATCACCCGGGACGGCATGGGTGCCTTCGTGGAGCGCCATGGGATGCCGGGCTTCGCTCCCACGCAGGGCCACCTGGCGTCGGCCCTGTGCTACCTGCCCCACGCCGTGGACCGGCTGACCAGCGGGTCCGCTGGGCGGGTGATGCTCCTGGCCAAGGGGAGCCTGTTCCTGGGTCGGATGTCGCAGCTGTCCGACGGGATGAGCGTGCTGCTCGAACGCAACGACGGAGGAGGATGACCTGTGAGCGACGTGCTGGAGGCGACCCGGGACGACTTCCGGGATCTGGTGGCGGACGGCCTCGTGCTCGTCGACGTGTGGGGGCCGTCGTGTGCGCGCTGCGTCGCCCTCTTCCCTTACGTCAACGATCTCGCCGCCCGCCGCGATGACCTGCGGGTGGTCAAGCTGGAAGCCCCCAAGGCCCGCCGGCTCTGCATGGAGTTGAAGCTGATGGGCCTCCCCGCCTTCCTGCTGTTCCGGGACGGCGAGGAGGTGGGCCGCATCGCCGCCCCCGACCTGACCGCCGAGCGCATCGACGCCTGGCTGGCGGAGACGGTCACCCCTGAACGAAAGGAGGTGAGGTGAGCTGTGCTGAACGGAAAGAAAGTCATCGCCCTCGGGGAACGCGACGGGGTGTCGGGTCCGGCCATCGCCGCCTGCGCCGACGCCGCCGGCGCCGAGGTGGTCTTCAACGCCACGGAGTGCTTCGTCTGAACGGCGTCGGGAGCCATGGACCTGCAGAGCCAGGAGGCGATCGCCCGCCTCGCCCAGCAACACGGACCGGAGAATCTCGTGGTGATCCTCGGAGCCCCTGACTCCGAGAGCGCCGAGATCGCCGCCGAGACCGTGACCCTGGGAGACCCGGCTTACGCAGGTGCCCTGGCTGAGGTCCAGTTGGGCCTCGCCGTGTACCACGTCCTCGAAGACGAGATCCGCCAGACCGTCCCCGCCGACGTCTACGAGGAGCAGATCGGCGTGATGGCCGACGTCCTCGACGCCGCCGAGCTCAGTGCCGCCGTCGCCGGCATGCGGGCCCAGGCGCCCCAGACACCGTGATCAGCCCGGACAGCGTGATCAGACGGAAGTGGCGATCCGGGCGGCGGTCGCCGCCTCCGCCGTCGCCGCGGCCTCCCGCAACCGGACGGCGGTGATCTTCGCCCGGGAGCACCAGAAGCGAGAGATGTCGCCCAGCCAGGGCTCGGAGCGCTCGTGCTCTTCAATCCACGCGTCGGCGACACCCGCCAGAAATCCCAGCGTGGCGGCGGCGTCCTGCGAGAGGAGCGCCTTCAGGGCGTAGCGGCGCTCTCCCTGGCGCAGACCGAGCCCGAGCGCGTTGGCGGCCAGGCCCAGGTCGGTGCGGGTGATGATCATGCCGCTGCGGATCGGGGCCAGGAGGCCGGCCAGGAAGTCGTCGAGGCCCTCTTCGGGATCGATGGGCGGCGGCGCCTCCCGCAGGTGCAGGGGAAGTCCCGTGTCCGGCCGGCCGGCGGCGGCTTCGGCGCGGAGCATGTCGGCGAGGAGGTCGCCCCAGGCGGCGTAGCTGGCGGGAGCGATGGCGCTGAGCTTCGTCAGGTAGGCGGGGACCCACGGCAGCACGTGCTCCCAGAGGAGCGCCCGGCGGGCGTGGCCCATCTCGTCGCTCTGGGCCAGGGCGGCGTAGAGCCCGAGCAGGGCGGCGAGATGGTCGGGCTCGGCCGGCGGCATGAGGCCGACGGCCCGCCAGAAGCCCGCCACCCGGTCGCCCGCCTCCCCGCCCAGCATCCCCTCGGCACCGAGATGGACCGAGGCGTAGGGCGGCAGCTCGAGGATGAAGGTCTCGGTGTGCTCGGCGCGGCTCCCGGGAGGAAGCCCGACGGCCTCGGCGATGCGGACGTGGTCCGGGGTGGCGTCCTCACAGACGACGGCCAGCGCCCGGAACAGCTCGGGGGAGCTCATCGCGACCAGATCATCGAATCGGCGTCGAGCTGGAACTCCTCGCGGCCCGGCTTGAGCGGGCGCAGCAGCCAATGCGGCCGGCGGGTGCCGTCAGGGGAGAAGCGGTCGGCCCGGCGGGTGAGCTTCAGCCACCGCCGGTAGACCTCGTGGGACGCCTCGGTGTCGACCGAGATGTCCCCGTCGCTGTCGGTGGCCCCCGCCTGGGTGACCCGCACGGCCTGGTGCCAGCAGTGCTGGCCGGAGAGGGGGTCGGGGTGGACCGGGAACGTGAGGTTCTGGTGGACGCCGGCATCGGTCCACCAGATCCGGCGGGTGTCGGGATCCTCGGAGTCATAGGGCTTGATCCCGGACAGGCGGCGCATGGCCCAGCCCGCGGAGCTGCGGCCCAGAGCCACGGTGGCCATCATCTGGCCCTGCCCGGTCGACTGGTTGTCGGGCTTCCAGCGGCCCATGTGGTGGCTGCAGGCCACGACGCCGGGCCGGATGCCCTCGGTCACCCAGGCCTTGACGACGAAGTGGCCGATCTCCGTCTCCACCCGCGTGAGGTCGCCGGTGCGCAGCCCGAGGCGGGCCGCATCGGTGGGGTGGACCCACAAGGGGTTGGTGTGGGCGATCTCGTCGAGCCACTTGGAGTTGGCCGAGCGGGTGTGCACCTGGACGGGGAGCCGGAAGGTCGAGATGAGGACCATCTCGTCCTGGTTGAGGGCCTGGCGGTGGATGTGGCTGCGGCTGTAGCCCGGGAGGGCGTCGTCGGCCCAGCCCCACCGGGCCAGCGTGGACGACCAGAACTCGAGGCGGCCCGAGGGGGTGGGGAAGCCCTGGAGCACCTGGCCGTCGACCATGACTCCCACGGGCCGGCGCCCTTCCTCGTCCGGGTCGGGGGCGGGCAGCGGGACGGCGTTCCGGGACGGCACCGCGGGGGCGGCGGTGTACACCCGCCCGTACGGACCCTCGGCCGCCCGGACCAGGCTCTCGTCCGGCACCGTCTCCTCGTGTCGGGCTCCGGTGTGCCGCGAGATCTCGAAGGCGCCGTAGCGCCGCATGTAGTCGATGGGGCTGAGCCCTTCGGCTTTCGCCACCTCGGGGAGCCCGGGGACGGAGTTGTCGAAGATGTAGCTGTAGTACTCGTCGACCGAGAGCTTCTCGCCGGGATGGGCCACCGACTCGTGGAACTTGCGGATCCCGAGGCTGCCGTCGGGGTCGATCCGCCACGAAAGCTCGATCCAGAACTCGTTCTCCTCCCACACCTCGCCGGGGTTGGACGCCCGGGTGTCGGTGACCGCGTCGCCCAACCGCCGCCTGGCTTCGCGCAGCACCGGCTGGCGGAACCCGATCCACTGACCGTCGTGGGTCTCGTAGGAGTGGAGGTCGTGTCGTTCCGAGGAATGACCCATGGGCAGCACGTAGTCGGCGAAGAAGGCCGTCTCGCTCCAGGTGGGGGTGAGAGCCACGTGCAGGCCGACCTGGTCCTTGTTGGTCAGGGCCTCGATCCACGAGAAGCCGTCGGGGTTCGTCCACACCGGGTTGTAGACCCGGGTGAAGTAGACCTCCAGGCGGCCCCGGCCCTCCTTCAGGAAGTGGGGCAGCAGGAAGGAGAGCTCGTTCATGGCCAGGGGGTACTCCAGCGGCCAGGTGAGCTCGTTCCAGGCGTGGCGGTGGCCGGGTGAGTGGATCGGCCGGGGCACGAACTTGTTCCAGGCGTTGGGGAACACGCCGCCTTCGGTGGCGACCGCGCCGAGGAGGGCGTTGAGGAGGAACAGCGTGCGGGACACCTGCCAGCCCCCGAGGTTGCCCGCCGCCGCCGAGCGCCAGTTGTGGGTCGACAGGCGGGTGCCGGCGCCGGCCACCGCCTCGGCGACCTCTTGCAGCGTTTCGACGAGCACGCCCGACTCGGCCGCGGCGTACTCGAAGGTGAAGTCGGCGTAGAGCTCGGCCAGGACCGCTTCGAAGTTCTCGAAGGTGGCGTCGAGGTGGGGATGGCAGGCCCCGAGGTACTCCTCCCAGTTCCACCAGCGCCGGAGGAACTCGCGGTTGTAGCGCTTCGTCTGGATGATGTGGTTGGCGATGGCCAGGTTGATGGCCGCCTCGCTGCCCGGGTAGGGCGATACCCACCAGTCGGCGTGGGTGGCGGTGTTGGAGAGCCGGGTGTCGAGCACGACCAGCTTGGCGCCGTTCTGCTTGGCCTCCATGACCCGCTGGGCGTGGGGGTTGAAGTAGTGGCCGGCCTCGAGGTGCGAGCTGATGAGGTAGATGACGTCGGCGTTGGCGTGGTCGGGGCTGGGGCGGTCGATCCCCATCCAGAAGGCGTAGCCGGTGCGACCGCCGCTCGAGCAGACGTTGGTGTGGGAGTTGTGCCCGTCCACACCCCAGGAGGCGAGCACCCGCTCGGTGAAGCCGTCCTCGCCGGGGCGACCCACGTGGTACATGATCTCGTTCGCCCGGTCCTCGAGGATGGCCTGGCGGATGCGGACGGCGATGTCGTCGAGAGCCTCGTCCCAGCTGATGCGCTCCCACCGGCCCTCGCCCCGCTCCCCGGCCCGGCGCAGCGGGTACAGCACCCGGTCGGGGTCGGTGACCTGGTTGATGGTGGCCGGGCCCTTGGCGCAGTTGCGGCCCCGGGAGCCGGGGTGCTCGGGATTGCCCTCGAACTTGCGCACCGAAAGCGTCTCGGGGTCGATATATGCGAGCAGCCCGCAGGCCGACTCGCAGTTGAAGCAGGTGGTGGGGACGAGCATCGAGTGCTTCTCGACGCGCTTCGGCCACGCCCGGGAGTCGAGCTCGACCCAGTCGTCCCAGCGCTCCTTGGGCGGGAAGGCGGCGAGGTGGATCCGGCTGGCCCCGGGATAGAAGGTCTCCCCCCGGGCCTCGGTGGCGTCGCGGGCCGCGCTCACCCGCTGGCCGAGCCAATCCACTTCGCGGCGTGACTTTCTGCGCTTCACGCTTCCTTCCTCAAGTCGTCGCTTCCTTCCTCAAGTCGTCGCTTCCTTCCTCAAGCCAGGGGAACGGCCTGGGCCGCTTGGACGTAGGCGTGCTCATGGGCCAGAAGGCCGGCCAGGGCGGGCACGACCACCCAGGCACCCAGGACCGGGGCGGCCAGGCCGAGCGCCACCAGCGCCACGCCGGCCCAGAAGAAGCGGGCGTAGCGGCCCCGGGTCATCTCCCAGGCGGCCAGGTGGGCGTGGGCGGTCGGGTGGGCCAGGGTGACCTCACCCCACACGAAGAGAAGGTGGACCAGGCACGCTCCGGCCAGGACCCAGGCCAGCGCGTCCCCGGCGCCGGAGTCGAGCACCGGGGCGAGGAGGAGGAGCGCACCGGCTCCGGCCAGCCCGCACTGGACGGCCATGTGCGGGGGCAGGAGCGGGCTCTGCCAGAGGTCGCGGGCCTTGGACTGGGCGAAGAGGTAGGCGGTGTAGACGGCACCCATGAGCGCCAGCGGCAACCCGGCGGGCACCAGCGCCTGTTGCAGGCCCACGGCGCCGAAGACGCTGGCGGCACCGTGGACGGTGAGCACCGCCCCGTAGCCACCCAGGATGAAGCCGCCCTTCACCAGCCAGCTGCGCCACTGGGGCCGGGTGAAGATGAAGTAGAAGCGCTCGGGACGTTCCAGGTCCCAGATGAGCAGCGCGCCGGTGAAGCCCAGGAAGCCGAGCCCGGTGGCCGGCGCCGCCCAGCGCAGCAGATCACTGTCCCACTCCAAACGGCCGGCCAGGGCGAGCAGGATGGCGACCAGGTAGACGCCGGCGGCGACACCCTTGGTCCATGTGTAGAGGCTGACCCGCCAGTCCCACGGGGCGTGGTGAGGCACGTCGTAGGCGAGGACGGCGGCGGCGCTGGAGTTGCTCCAGCCGCCGGGATGGCCCGACGCCACGTGCTGGGGGTCCCCATGGCCGCCCTGCTCGGACCACATGTAGATGCCGCCGTCGGGACGGCGCGCCGCCAGCGGGTCGAGGGTGGCCTGGCTGGCGCCGCGGTAGAAGAGCTTGGGCCGGGTCTCCTTCTCCGGCCGGCGCACCGCCACCGGAGTGCGCTGCACGAGCTTGGCGACCCTCGAGGTGGGATCGTTGACGTCGCCGACCACGATCGCCTGGGTCGGGCAGACGACGACACAGGCCGGCTCGAGGCCGATGTCGAGGCGGTGGGTGCAGAAGTTGCACTTCTCGGCGCCGTGGTCCTCCGGGTTGATGAAGATGGCGTCGTAGGGACAGGCGGCGATGCACGCCTTGCAACCGATGCAGAACCGCTTGTCGAAGTCCACGATGCCGTCGCGTCGCTGGTACATGGCCGACGTCGGGCAGGCGGCCACACACGGCGCGTCCTCGCACTGGTTGCAGCGGGTGACCTGGAAGGCGCGGCGGGCCTGGGGGAAGACACCCACGTCGACGGCCTTCACGTAGGTCCGGGTGACGCCGAGGGGGACGGCGTTCTCCGATTTGCAGGCGGTGGTGCAGGCGTGACAGCCGATGCAGAGGGTCTGGTCGAGGACCTTGACCCACTTGGAGAGGCGCTCGTCGACGATGGCCGGGGCAGGCGCCGGTTCCCGGAGGTCGAGCGCGGTCATGCGACGGGCGTCCGTGGCCCGAGGTGAACGCCGCGCGTAGACGCGAGACGCGAAGAGCAGGACATCCGTCGCCTCCATGACTGAGTGGCGGGCCACGCGTTGGGGTCCCACCGATGGTGCTGCACTGTCAAGAACAGCGTGCACTCAAGGCGGACGCCGGTCAAATAAGGG
>JBOGFO010000061.1:0-2184 GCA_050743445.1 Acidimicrobiia bacterium | reverse complement strand
GGTCGTCCTCGATATCGACGCGTCGCTGATGGAGATCCACTCGGAGAACAAGGAGGGCACGGCCGCCACCTATAAGGGCGGGTTCGGGTTCCACCCGATGTTCTGCTTCGCTGACGCCACCGGTGAGGCCTCGCTGCGGTGCTGCGGCCGGGGAACGCCGGGGCGAACACGATCGTGGATCAGGTTGAGGTCCTCGACGGGGCCGTGGCCCAGAAAGGCCCCGGCGGCGTCGCCGGCCGGCCCAGCTCCCCGGTGAGATCGCCGTCGGGCACCGTCCCGGCGACGCCCCCGAACTCGTCGGGCGGGAGGTGATGGTCCGCACCGACTCGGCCGGGTGCAGCCCGAAGTTCGCCGTTGCCTGCCGGGCCAGCACTTTCAGCCGCCGGGACGTGATCGAGGCGCTCGCCACGGCCATGGGTGCATCCGCCAGCGGGGAGGAGATCTGTGCCCTCGCCGACCGCTTCCTCGCCTCCGACCGAGTCGTCGTGCTCGAGCAGCCGGCGGGCAGCAGGCAGTCCGACGTGGTCATCGGCGCCGGAGGCCGTCGTGTGCGCACGGCCGGCTCCGTCCGCTACTCAACCCCCGAGCTCCTTCGGGTTGAGGCGCACCTCCTGGGCTGGGTGCGGGACGGGTTCGGGACGAGCGTGCCACAGGCCACGCCCGATGCCCTGGCCGACGCCCTCGCCCGCCGTCCGGAGCTGTCCAACGAACAAGTCGAAATGGTCGCCGCCGTCTGCTCGGCCAACGAGGCGATCCAGCCGATCGCCGGCCGGCCGGGCGCGGGCAAGACCTACGCCACCGACGCCTGCGTCGACGCCTTGCTCGCGTCGGGAGTCCCTGTCGTGGGCTGTGCCCTATCGGCCACCGCCGCCGCCGAGTTGGAGGCAGCCACCGGCCTGGGGGGCGCGACCGGCCATCCGGCCACGACCATTGCGCGGCTGCTGACCGAGTTGGACGATCCCCGTGCCGGCGGCTTCGCGCCGGGCACGGTCCTCCTCGTTGACGAGGCGTCGATGGTGGGGACCCGAGACCTGGCCCGCCTCGCCGGCCATCTCGCCCGGGCCGGTGGCGCGATGAAGCTGATTGGCGACCCTGACCAGCACGGTCCCGTCGAGACCGGCGGGATCTTCCGGCACCTCGTCGAAACGCGAGGCGACGCCGTGGTGTCCCTGTGGGACAACAACCGTCAGCAGGATGAGGGCGAGCGTCTTGCCATCGAGGAGTACCGGGCCGGCCAGGTCGCCTCAGCCCTCGCTCGCTACGACGACGCCGGCAAGGTCGTCCGGGCTCGCACCGCCGGTGAATGCTTCGACGCCATGTCCACCGACTGGTTCGTGACCCTCGGGCAAGGATGTTCAGACCCGATGATCGCTGGGCCCAACTCGACCCGGCGTGCCCTGAACGCCCGCGCCCGGGCGCTGCTCAAGGCCGACGGCACCCTGAACGGCCCCGCGCTGGTCGTCGGAGGGAAGGAGTTCATGGCCGGCGACTGGGTCGTCGCCCGCAAGAACGATCGGCAGCTTCGCTCCACCGACAGCGCGGCCTTCGTCAAGAACGGCAGCTCCGGGATCGTGACCGAAATCGACACAGAAGCCGGGGAGATGGTCGTCGAGTTCGCCTCCGAGGGGCATGTCCGCCTCCCGCGTTCATACCTGAACGGAGGATGGGTCGACCACGGGTACGCCCGCACCACCTACGGCGTGCAGGGCAAGACCCTGGACGAGACCCACTACCACCCGGGCGACGAGTCCCGCTTCGAGGAGGGCTACGTGGCCATCACCCGCGACCGGCGCCACACCCGCCTCTACGTCGTGGACGGCCAGCGGGCGGACGACGACCTCGGCCACGATGGCCACGAACCGCGCCGGAGCGGCCTCGACACCGTCACCGCCGCCCTCGAAGGGCGACGGGCCCGCACCCTTGCCCATGAAGCCGATCCGCGAGCCGCCGCCCGAACCGACGACCGTCACCGCGGCCTCCGCAGCCTCCGTCTCGAGCGCGAGGCCCTCGAATCCTCGCTGGCGGGCGCTCCGGCCTCGTCAGCGGACACCCTGGCGGCAGCCTGCCGCCACCGGGACGCGCTGCTCGCGCGCCGTCAACTGTGGGAACAACGCCTCGAAGCGGCCGAGTCGGCGACCGGCACCAGCAAGTCGCACCGGTCGAGGGCTGCCGCCGAGCGGCGGG
>JBOGFO010000060.1:0-2642 GCA_050743445.1 Acidimicrobiia bacterium | reverse complement strand
TCCGGAAGCCCAGCGCCCGCACGGCGTCGTCGATGACGTCGACGTCGGCCACGCCCTCGCCCAGCATGCGCAGGGCCTCGCCGTAGAAGGGCCGGGCCACCCGGTTGACGATGAAGCCGGGGGTATCGGAGGCCCGCACCGGGGTCTTGTCCATCCGGCGGGCCAGGGCCTCGGCGGCCACCAGGGCGGGCTCGCCGCTGCGGGCGCCGGCGATGATCTCGACCAGGCGCATGACCGGCGCCGGGTTGAAGAAGTGCATCCCCACCACCCGGGCCGGGTCGGCCACCACCGACTGCAGGGAGGTGACCGACAGCGACGACGTGTTGGAGGCGAGCACCGTCGGGGCGGGGCAGGCGGTGTCGAGGCGCCGGAACAGCTCGTTCTTGAGGTCCCGGTCCTCGGGGGCGGCCTCGATCACCACCCCGGCGCCGCTCAGTTGCTCGAGCTCGACGGCGGGATCGAGCCGGCTGAGGACGGCTTTGGCTTCTGCCGCCTCGATCCGTCCCTTCTCCACGGAGCGCTTGAGGGAGTTGCCGATGCGTTCGATCGCCCGGCTCACGGCGTCGGGGAACGCATCGTGGAGGCGCACGACGCAGCCCGCCCGGGCCGCCGCCTCGGCGATCCCGGCGCCCATGGTGCCGGCGCCGACGACCCCGACGACGGAAGGGTCGCCGGTTGATCCGGGGACACCCTCGCCGGTTGATCCGGGGACACCCCGAACCCGGGGGCTCATCGCCCCTGGAAGCGGGCGGGGCGCCGCTCCACGAAGGCGGCCACGCCCTCGCCGTAATCGGCGCTGCGCCCGGCGATCTCCTGGAGGTGCCCCTCGTACTCGAGGGCTTCGGGGAAGGTGGAGGTGGCGGACCGGCGCATGGCCCGCTTGGTCAGGGCGTAGGCCAGGGTGGGGCCCTCGGCCAGGCGCTGGGCCAGGGCGGTGGCCTCGTCGAGGAGGGCATCCGGCGCCACCACCCGGTTCACGAGGCCGAGCCGTTCGGCGGTGGCGGCGTCGACCGGGTCGGCCAGGTAGGCGAGCTCCAGGGCCTTGCCCATGCCCACGAGACGGGGGAGCGTCCAGGTGATCCCGGAGTCGGGCACGACCCCGACCTTGGTGAACACCACCGACAGGGCCGCCTTCTCCGAGGCGATCCGCAGGTCGCAGGCCAGGGCCAGGCTGGCGCCGGCGCCGGCCGCGATCCCGTTCACGGCGGCGATCACCGGCTTCTCGAGGTCCCACAGGCGCCGCAGCACCGGGTTCCACACCTTCTCCAGCACGTCGCCGAGGGACCGGCCCGGCTCGATGGACTTGAGGTCCTGGCCGGAGCAGAAGGCCTTGCCCGCGCCGGTGATGAGGACGGCCCGCACTGCGTCGTCCTTGGCCAGTTGCCCGAGGGCGTCGGCCGTCTCCTCGCCCATGGCGTCGTTGAAGGCGTTGTAGGCGTCGGGCCGGTTGAGGGTGAGCGTGGCCACCCCGTCCTTGGCTTCGAGGGTGATCGTCTCGTAGATCATGGCGCCCAGCTTGCTCCCTCGGCGCCACCGGTTGGAAATCAGCCCAGGCCGGCGAGGGTGTCGGAGGCGTCGACCGACCGGTCGCTGCTGAACGGTCCGCCGGCCGCGGCCGCCGCTCGCGGGCTTCCCCCGGTAGCCAGGGCGACCAGGGCGTCGAGGGCGGGCATGAGCTCGCGCAGCTCCCGGGGTGGCGGGAAGTACTCGTCCTCGTCGGTGACGTCGACCTCCTCGACGCCGTCCCGGGGGGCGAGGGCGGCGATCACCGCCTGGACGATCTCCTCGGGGGCGCTGGCGCCCGCCGTCACCCCGACCACCCGGGCGCCGGCGAGCGCCTCGACGTCGAGCTCGCCGGCTCCGTTGATGCGCTGGACGATGGGGCAGCCGGCCACCTGGGCGGTCTTCACCAGGGCCAGGGTGTTGGACGAGTTGGCACTGCCGATGACCACCACGGCGTCGGCCCGGGTGGCGATGGCGGACAGGGCCGCCTGGCGGTTGGTGGTGGCGAAGCACAGGTCGTCGCGGGTGGCCGTCCACAGGTCGGGGAACTGGTTCCGGGCCCGGTCCAGGATCCCCCGCCAGTCGTTGAGGGACAGGGTCGTCTGGGCCAGCATGGCCACCTTGGTCGGATCGGCCACTTGGGCGGCCTCCACGTCCCCTTCGTGCTCCAGGAGCCGGATGGCGCCCGGCGCCACGGCCAGCGTGCCGACGGCCTCGTCGTGGCCGGCGTGGCCCACGTAGAGGATCGTGTAGCCCTTGCCGGCCCGCACCTTGGCCTCGTGGTGGACCTTGGTGACCAGCGGGCACACGGCGTTGACCACGAAGCGGCCCCGCTGACGGGCGGCGGCGACGATCTCGGGGGCGGACCCGTGGGCGGAGAGCATGAGGGGGGCGCCGGCGGGGACGTCGTCGACGTCGTCGACGAAGCGCACGCCGAGGGCGACGAAACGATCGACCACCAGGCGGTTGTGGACGATCTCGTGGTAGCAGTAGACGGGCGGCTCGAAGACGCGCACCATCCAGGCCAGGGCCTTGATGGCCATCTCCACGCCGGCGCAGAAGCCCCTGGGGGCGGCCAGCAACACCCGGTCGACCGGCATCCTCCTCCCAGGCTATGGCCCGTTGCGGAGCTAGTGCCT
>JBOGFO010000059.1:0-1530 GCA_050743445.1 Acidimicrobiia bacterium | reverse complement strand
AGGGGATGAGCACGTCGGTGAACCGGGCGAAGTCGCCCTCCCGCTCCACCAGGTAGTTCTCGTGGCAGCCGTAGGAGTTGCCGGCCGAGTCGGTGTTGTTCTTGAACAGGTAGACCTCGCCCCGGATGCCCTCTTCCCGGAGGCGCTGCTCGGCGGACATGAGCAGCGACTCGAGGATCCGCTCCCCCGCCTTGTCGTGCACCACCACGTCGTAGATGGAGTCGCACTCCGGGGTGGCGTACTCGGGGTGGGAGCCGACGTCGAGGTAGAGGCGGGCTCCGTTCTCGAGGAAGACGTTGGAGGACCGGCCCCAGCTCACCACCCGCCGGAAGAGGTAGCGGGCCACCTCGTCGGGAGAGAGGCGCCTCTGGCCCCGGAGGGTGCAGGTTACGCCGTACTCGTTTTCGAGGCCGAAGATCCGTCGTTCCACAGAGCGAGTGTACGGCTCGGGTGGCGGAGTTGTGGCCTGTTGGGCCAAGCATGTTGTGGTTTGCCCCCGTACCATGGGAATTGTGGACGGCGTGTACGAGCGGGTACGGATGGCTCGCCTCACAACGGTTGGGGGCTCTTTCGCTGCCCACGTGCTCGCCGCCCGCCTCCAGGCCGAGGGCCTCACCGTGAAGCTCAGAGGGCCGGTCGACAGCGTGTATCAGTTCACGGTCGGCGACATGAGCCGGGTCGATGTGCTGGTGCCCGAGGACGAGCTGGAGGACGCCCGGCTGGTGCTGCTGGTCGACGAGGTCGACTTCGTGCTCGACCTGCCGCCGCAGAAAGAGGGCCCTTCGAGCTTCCGGTGGGGAGGCCGGGCCCTGTGGGTGGTGCTGGTGGCCGTCATCCTGCTGGGCGTGCTCCCCCTCGTGGAGCTGGCCTTCACCGACTGACCCCGTGGATCGGTCGACCGCGACCGTGGTCTTCACCGATCTGGTCGGGTCGACCGAGCTCCGCTTCTGGTCGTCGCCACCTACCGGGACAGTGACATCGGCCGCGGCCACCCGATGAGGGACCTCTTGGCCGAGCTCCGGCGCGACGGTCCCGTGGAGCGTCTGGTCCTCTCGGGTTTCGACACCTTCGAGGAGCCCGCCAGCGGACCGAGCCGAACCCGGCGCGCTGGAGGTGTTCGGACAGTGCCCGGCGGGTGATCGCCCGGTAGTGGGCAGCCCGAGCGTCTGCGTCCCGATCCCGCAGGCGCAGTCGCGTCGTAGAACCCGCCGACGTCGCTGTCAGGCGGAGGCGCCGGCACCGTCCGCCAGGTAGCGGTCGACCTCGTCGTCCTCCAGGCGCCGGAACCGGCGCCGGGGCCGGCTCCGGTCGAGGATGGCCACCTCGAGCTGATCCGCGGTGAGGACCCGGGCGTCGGGAGCGCCCAGCACCTGGGTGCCGAGACGCACCGCGCCGGCCAGGTCGAGGCCCTCGGTGTAGCTCGTGGCCATCTCCTCGCTGATGGCGTCGGCCTGGCCGCCGAGCACGGTGAAGCGGTGCTCGTCCATCACCGTGCCGTCGTAGAGGATGTGGAACAGCTCGTTGGGCTCG
>JBOGFO010000058.1:0-3233 GCA_050743445.1 Acidimicrobiia bacterium | reverse complement strand
GGCCCGGGCCGCCTCCCGCTGCTTGGCGAACCCGTCGTAGTCGACCGCCTCCAGCACCCGTTCGAGGACCACCGGGTAGCTGGGACTGTCGTGCACCAGGCGGGTGGCGGCCGTGTAGGGGATGTCGGCGGGGCCGATCAGGTTCCGGCGCCGGATCTCGGCCCGGTCGAGCCCGAGGCCGGCGGCGGCCAGATCCATCAGCCGCTCCATGACGAAGACCGTGGCGGGCCGGGCCACCCCGCGGTAGGGCCCGGACGGGGCCTTGTTGGTGGCGGCGGCCACCACCTCGGCCCGGTAGTTGGCGACCCGGTACGGCCCGGGGAGGAGCACGCCGGCCATGAGCGGTTCCAGCGCCGCCGTCCACGGGAACATCGAGTACGCCCCGGCGTCGCAGTGGACGGTGGCGTCGAGGGCCACCAGCTCTCCGTCGGCGTCGAAGCCGGCGGCGACGTCGTAGTGGTGGTCGCGGGCGTGGGCGGCGGCGGTGAGGTTCTCGGTGCGGGTCTCCACCCACTTCACCGGCCGGCCCAGCCGCTGGGCCAGCAGGCAGACGGCCACGTCCTCGGGGTAGAGGCCCGCCTTCTGGCCGAAGCCCCCGCCGACGTCGGGCGCCACGACCCGGATGCGCTGCTCGGGCAGGCCGAGCACCTCGGACAGGCCGTGGCGGGTCAGGTGGGGGACCTGGGTGCCGGTCCACACGACCAGGCGCTCGGCGGAGGCATCCCATTCGGCCAGCGTGGCCCGGCCCTCCATGGGCGCCGCGCCCTGGCGGTTGGTGGTGAAGGTGCGGCGCACCACCAGAGCGGCGCCGGCCAGGGCGCCGTCGACGTTGCCGGCCTCGAAGCGCCGCCGGAGGAAAGTGTGGTCACCGGCCCGGGGATCGAGCACCGGCACCTGCGGGTCGTAGGCCACGTCGACCGCCTCGGCGCCGTCGACGGCCTGCGCCGGCGATTCGGCCACCACCACGGCCACCGCCTCGCCGGCGAAGCGGACCTGCCGGGCCAGCACCGGCCGGGGGCCGGCGTCGTAGGACCGCACCGAGGAGCGGGCCACGATGGCCACCGGGGCGAACTGGGCGTCAGCGCCGTCGACCACGGCCACCACCCCGGGCCCGGCGGCGGCGGTCGTCGTGTCCACCGCTCTCACGTGGGCCGAGGCCCAGGGGCTGCGCACGAAGGTGGCGTGGACCATCCGGGGCCGGACCAGATCAGACACGTACCGGCCCCGGCCGGTGAGCAGGCGGGCGTCCTCCTTGCGGCGCACGGGGGCGCCGATGAGGGAGTCGGGTCCGGCCATTCCCCTCCGACCCCCGCCCTCAGACCATCGCGTAGCCGCCGTTGACGCTCAGCACCTGGCCGGTGACCCAGCTGGTGAGGGGCGACGCCAGCAGCAGGACGACGGGGGGCACGTCGCCCGGGCGGCCCAGGCGGCGCAGCGGGTAGGCGGCGGTCAGGCGGGCCAGGCGCTCGGGGTCGGTGCCTCCGGCATGAGCGTCGAAGTTCTCCGTCTCCACCAGCCCGAGCGAGACGGCGTTGGCGCGGATGCCGAAACGGGCCATCTCCTTGGCCATGGAGCGGGTGAAGCCGACCATGGCGGCCCGAGCCGTGGCGGTGACGGCCAGTCCCGACTCCCCCACCCGGCCGGAGTCGCCCATGATCCCGACGAGCACGCCCCGGCCGCGTCCGGCCATGCCGGTGAGGGCGGCGTGGGACACGGCCAGCATGCCGAAGACGGTGACGTCGAGCTGCGGCCGCCAGTCGGCGGGCGTGGACTCCAGGAACCGCTGGCGGAGCCCGACGGCGGCGTTGTTGACCAGCACGTCGAGCGGGCCCAGCGCCGCCTCCACGCCTTCGACCAGCGCCCGGGCGGCGTCGGCGTCGGAGATGTCGGCCCCGACGGCCAGCGCCCGGACGCCGAGCTCCTCCGCCTCCTTGGCTGCGGCCTCGGCCCCGGCGCCGGACGAGTGGTAGTGGAAGGCGACGTGGGCCCCCTCGGCGGCGAAGGCGAGGCCGATGTGGCGTCCGATCCCTTGCCCCGCCCCGGTGACGAGCACCGCCTGTCCACCCAGTCCGAGGTCCATATCTCCTCCCCGCCGGGTCCCCTGCACCCCGGCTCCTCCGGTGCGTGGGGGCCCCTGCCCCACGCCCGGCCGTGTACCGAGAGCACGTTAGGCTCGATGGCCCGCACGACCTCGAAGGAGGGGCCATGAGGATGCTCGAGAGCTACCTGGCCGGAAGCTGGTACGCCCCCGACGGCGGCGGGACGGTGGTCCGCGACGCCACCACCGGCGAGGAGGTGGCCCGGGTGTCGAGCGAGGGCGCCGACCTGGCCGCCGCCGTGGCCCACGCCCGCACGGTGGGCGGACCGGCGTTGCGGCGCCTCACCTTCCATCAGCGGGCCGCCATGCTCAAGGCGCTGGGGCGGTACCTGACCGAGCACAAGGACGACCTCTACGCGCTGTCCATCCCGACGGGCGCCACCAAGGCCGACGCCTGGCTCGACGTCGAGGGCGGCATCGGCACGGTCATGGTCTTCGCCTCCAAGGGCCTGAAGGAGCTGCCCAACCAGACCTTCGTCCTCGACGGCGACCCCGAGGTGCTGGCCAAGGACGGGTCCTTCGCCGCCGTCCACCTGTGCGTGCCCCGCGAGGGCGTGGCCGTGCTCGTCAACGCCTTCAACTTCCCGTGCTGGGGCATGTTGGAGAAGCTGGCGCCGGCCATCCTCGCCGGGGTTCCGGTGCTGTCGAAGCCGGCGACCCCGACCGCCTACGTGGCCGAGGGGGCGGCCCGGCAGATCATCGAGTCGGGCATCCTCCCCGAAGGGGCGTTCCAATTCCTGTGCGGCGGCGTGAACGATCTCTTCGACCACCTCGACGGCCAGGACTCGGTCGGCTTCACCGGCTCGGCGTCGACCGCCGGCCGGCTGCGCTCGCACCCGGCCGTCCTCGCCCATTCGGTGCGCTTCAACGCCGAGGCCGACTCGCTCAACGTCTCGGTGCTCGGCCCGGCCGCCGCTCCGGGCACGCCCGAGTTCGACCTCTACGTGAAAGAGGTCGCCCGGGAGATGACGACCAAGGCCGGCCAGCGCTGCACCGCCATCCGCCGGGCGCTGGTCCCCGCCGCCCACGTCGACGCCATGGTCGACGCCCTCACCGCCCGTCTAGCCAAGGTGACCATCGGCGACCCCCGCAACGAGGAGGTGCGGATGGGCCCCCTCACCGGCCTCGACCAGCG
>JBOGFO010000057.1:0-4123 GCA_050743445.1 Acidimicrobiia bacterium | reverse complement strand
GGGTGGGGCTGTACCAGAAGTCGACCTTGACCTTCTGGCCGGCGGGGACGCCCGCCGCGCTCAGGTACCGCTCCACCAGTGCCTTGGCTGCGTTCATGTCACTGGGCCCCGGGCCGTAGAGCTGGGTCCACTTCGGCTCGGACACGGAGAACAGGGCCGGGATCATCGACGGCAACGACTTGGCCGTCCCCTTGAACACCTCCCGGATCACCGCCTCCCGGTCGATGGCGGCGGCCAGGGCCCGGCGCATGTCGGGGTTGTCCCAGGGCTTGGAGGTCACGTTGAACACCAGGTAGCGGATGCCGGGGCCGTCGCCCTCCACCAGCTGGAAGCCGGTGCGTTCCTTGAAGAAGGAGTTCTCGTCGGGCTGGAGGCTCCGGAAGGCGATGTCGACCTCCTTGTTCTGGAGGGCGATCTTGAGGGCGGAGGACTTGTCGAAGAGCCGCACCCGGATCCGCTTCGTCTTCGGGGCGTCACCCCAGTACTCGGCGTTGGCCTCGAAGTCGACCGACTCCTTCTCCTTGTAGGCCACCAGCTTGTAGGGCCCGCTGCCCACGATGGTGTCGGACTTGTACTTGGCCGTCACGGCCTTGTCCTCTTCGGTTCCGGCCAGCACGTGGCCGGCGTAGGCCTTGGGGCTCACGATGGACGCCACCGAGTACCCCAGGCGGGACAGGAACGTGACGTTGGGCGACGTCAGGGTGATGACCACCTGGGTCGGTGACGGGGTGGTGATGTCCTTGATCCCCGACAGGAGGAACCCGGCCGCCTCGGCGTCCTTGGCCCCGAAGTCCCGGGCCCGCAGCAGGGAGAACTTGACCGCCTCGGCGTCGAGGGCGGTGCCGTCGTGGAACTTGACCCCGGGCCGCAGCTCGAAGGTGTAGGTGAGACCGTCGGGTGACACCGTGGGCATGGTCGCGGCCAGCTTGGGGGACGGCTCGGTGGCGTTGGGCTCGTAGGTGACGAGCGTCTCGGCCGTGTTCTGGATCACCTCGGAGCCGAAGTAGTCGTAGGCCTGGGCCGGGTCGAAGCTGTTCTGGAGGGAGTCGGTGGTGCCGATCACGATGGTGTCGGCCACGCCTCCGCCCTCGGCGCCGCTCCCTCCTCCGTCGTCGCCGCCACCGCCGCAGGCGGAGAGGATCAGGGCCAGGGCGATGACGATCCGGGAGACGCGCATGGCCAGCCATGATACGAGCCCTCTACCAGGGCCGACGCGGCATTTACCGGGTCTTAAGCGGGTGATGAAGGAGGGGGCTCCGCTCAGGCGGACCAGGACACGCCGAGCCAGGTCCGGCGGTCGCAGGCCGGGCAGACCATGAGGTTGGAGTGCCGCAGCCAGGGGATCCACAGCCAGAACGGCAGGTGGCGCCAGGCGAAGTCGATCAGGCCGAGCCGGCTGCGGGCGCCGCAGTCGGAGCAGTCGACCACCACGGTGGTGAGCGACCGGGAGGCGGTGGTGGAGTACAGGGCCTGCTTGCCCTCCGCTTCACGGCCCGGGTTCCGGGGTGGCGGGTCGGCCGCTTCCGGCGGGGGCGAGAACAGCGCCCGGCGACCCAGGGGATCGGCGGCGCTCATCGCAGCTCCTGGTGCAGGGTCCGGGCGATGGTGCGGTAGGCCTCGGCACCGGCCGAGCGGGGGGCGTGCTCGAGGATCGACCGCCCCCGGCCGGGCGCCTCGGCGAAGCGGACCGACTTCGGGAGGACCGAGAGGTCGCCCGCCTTGGTCAGGACGTCGGCTACCTCCAGCCGGCCGGCGAGGACGTCGTGGAGCGAGCCGTCCCGCGTGTCGGGGTCGATCCCCACCGAGTAGGTGAGGCACGCCTGGGGGTCGAGGTCGACGAGGAGGACCCGCTCGCCCAGCTCGGCCAGGGCCACCCCGAGGGAGTGGGTGGTGGTCGTCTTGGCCACCCCGCCCTTCTGGTTCGCCACCGCCAGGACCCGGCTCACAGGAGGCGCAGTGTAGAGGCTTCCCGGGACGCTCCCCGGGACCGGAGTCAGGCCCGCAGGAGCTTGCGGGCGGCGTCGGTGATGCGCTCGGTGGTGATGAGCACGGCCGCTTCCATGGCCGGGGCGTAGGGCATGGACGGCACGTCGGCGGTGGCCAGGCGCATCACGGGGGCGTCGAGGTCGTAGAAGGCCTCCTCGGCCACCAGGGCGGCCACCTCGGAGGCCACCGAGAAGGACCAGTTGTCCTCGGAGACGACCAGGACCCGGCCCGTCCTCCGGGCCGAGGCCAGCACGGCGTCGCGGTCGAGGGGGGAGATGGTGCGCAGGTCGAGGACCTCCACGTCGCCCTCGCCCGCCGCCGCCAGCGCCTCCGCCGCCTCCACGGCCAGGTGCCGCTGGAGGCCGTAGGTGACGATCGTCATGTCCGACCCCGGCCGGGCCACCGTGGCCACGCCGAGCGGGACCCGCCAGTCCGCCCCTTCCGGGAACGGCCCCTTCACCGACCGGTAGGCCTTCTTGTGCTCGAGGAAGAGGACCGGGTCGGGGTCGTCGAGGGCCTCGAGGAGCATGCCCTTGATGTCCGCCGGGGTGGAGGGGCACACCACCTTCAGGCCGGGGATGTGGGAGAAGATCGATTCCACCGACTGCGAGTGGTACAGGGCGCCGTGGACGCCGCCGCCGTAGGGCGCCCGGATGACCATCGGCACGGAGAAGTCGCCGTTCGAGCGGTAGTGGATGCGGGCCGCCTCGGAGACGATCTGGTCGAAGGCGGGGTGGATGAAGTCGGCGAACTGGATCTCGGCGATGGGCCGCAGGCCGTGGAGGGCGGCGCCGATGGCGACGCCGATGATGGCCGACTCGGCCAGGGGCATGTCGACCACCCGGCCCTCGCCGAACTCGGTCACGAGACCGTCGGTGGCCTTGAAGACCCCACCGCGGGCGCCCACGTCCTCGCCGAGGACGAAGACCCGCTCGTCGGCGGCCATGGCCTCCCGCATGCTCTCCCGCACCGAGTCGATCAGGGTGCGGACGGGTGCGTCGGCGGGCGGCGGTCCGGGGTCGGGCCGGTGGGGGCCGATCCCCTCCTGGGTGGCGGCGAACTCCGCCGGCACACCGGCGATGGGCCGCAGGGGCCGGGCGAAGACCTTGGTGAAGGCGTCGCCCGGTGCGGGGGAGGGGGAGGCCTCGGCCGCCTTCACCGCCTCCTCGATCTCGGCCATGACCTCGGCCTCCATCTCCGCTTCCCGGGCCTCGGAGAGGAGCCGCTGCTCGATCAGGTACTGCTTGAGCCGCTGGAACGGGTCCTTCTTCCGCCACGCCTCCACCTCGGCCGGCGTCCGGTAGGTGCGGTCGTCGTCGTCGGAGGTGTGCGACAGGTAGCGGTAGGTCTTGCACTCGATGAGGGTCGGCCCTTCGCCCCGGCGGGCCCGGCGCAGGGCGGAGGAGGTGGCGGCGTACACGTCGAGGGGGTCGTTGCCGTCCACGATCATCCCGAAGAACCGGTACTGGTGGGCGTGCTCGGCGATGTTCTCGACGGCCGACTCCTTGGCCAGCGGCACCGAGATGGCGTACCCGTTGTTCTCGCAGATGGCCACCAGGGGCAGGCCGTGGATGCCGACGAAGTTCATGGCCTCGTGGAAGTCGCCCTTGGAGGCGGCTCCGTCGCCGAAGAGGGTCACCACGGCGGTGTCCTCCCCTTTCATGCGGGCGGCCAGGGCGACGCCGGCGGCGTGGGGGATCTGGGTGGCGATGGGCGACGAGCCGGTGATCACCCGCAGCTTGGAGGAGCCCCAGTGGTTCGGCATCTGCCGCCCCCCGGAGTTGGGGTCACTGGCCCGGGCGAAGACCGCCTCCAGGCACTCCTGGGCGGTCATGCCCAGCGCGATCATGAGCCCGGTGTCCCGGTAGTAGGGGCACACCACGTCCTCGCCGCCGTGCATTGCCCAGCCGGCCCCGACCTGGGCGCCCTCCTGGCCCTGGCAGGACACGGCGAAGGGGGCCTTGCCCATCCGGTTGAGGGCCCAGATCTTCTGGTCGAGCCGCCGGGTGAGGAGGATGGCGCGCCACATGGCCAGGACGTCGTCGTCCGAGAGCCCGAGGGCCCGGTGACGGTCGTGCAGGTGGAACCCCGACAGGTCGGTGTTCTCGGGCGGGGCGAAAGCCATGCCGGGTTTGCC
>JBOGFO010000056.1:0-4192 GCA_050743445.1 Acidimicrobiia bacterium | reverse complement strand
GGCATCGACAGGGACAGGTCGAGCATGAGCACGGTGGCCGAGCGGGACAGCTGCTCCATCTGCTCGACCTCGAAGTCGTCGGGCGTGAGGCGCACCGGCAGCCCGGGACCCTGGCGCCGTAAGGCGTTGCGCACGGACTCACCGACGTTGAGGACGAAGGGGTCGCCGAACTCGTAGGGCTTGTGCTCGTTGGCCCGCTCGTGCCCGATCCCGGCCCGCTCCACCTCGTGGCCGCCGATGCGGTCCTTGGCCAGCCGGGAGAAGAGCTCGGCCAGGGCCCGCTGCCCGATCCGGCGCAGGCCCCGGGGCGTGAGCTCGTAGCGGCCGTCCCGGTTCTCGATCAGCCCCGCCTCTTCCAGGAGCTTGGCCAGGCGGGCCAGCTCGGCCAGGCTGTCGGCGGCCTCGTCGCCCAGCAGCTCCCGGGCCCGCTCGATGTCGGCCTCGGCCAGCTGGGCCGGGGACGTGGCCGAGCGCAGGAGGTGCTCCAGCTCGTCGAGGTCGCCGAGGCTCTCGAGCACTCCCGGGGCACCGGCCAGGTCGAGGGGGTCGGAACCGGAGAAGTCGTAGCCCTGGTCCCAGCCCAGGTCGGGGAAGGCGTCCTGGAGGTGGCGGCCGAGCTCGTCCATCTGCCAGGCCAGGTCGAGGTCCTCCAACAACGCCTCGGCCAGCTCGGCGAGCTGCCGGCGCTGCTCGAGGGACATGGAGTTGAGCAGGGCCCGCATCTGGGCCATGGAGCGGGCCATCTGCTCCAGCAGCTCGTCGAAGCTCTGGGGGTTGCCGGGGAAGAAATCGCCGTGGCGCGACATGAAGCCCTCGAAGTCGGGCTCCTCGCCCCGCTCCCGGGCGGCCAGCATCTGGTTCAGCTCGGCCAGCATGTCCTTCATGGCCGCCATGCGCTCCGGGGTCAGCTCCCCCATCCCCTGGGCCAGGCGGTTGAACTGGTTCTGGAGCAGCTGGCGCCGCAGCTCCTCGCTCAGCTCCTCGAACCGGCGCCGGGCCTCCCCGTCGGCGAAGTCGTAGCGCTGCAGGCCCCGGAACCGCCCGCCCAGATCGGGAGGCAGCTCGTCGAGCTCCTGCTGCCGGCGGGCGGCATCGGCCGGGTCGAGCCCGGCTTGCTCCATCCCGGCCCGCTCCTGGTCGACGATCTCCTCCAGCCGGCGGGAGATGTCGGCCGTCACCCCCGACAGCTCGTGGCGCTCGAGCTCCTCCTGCCGGCGCCGGGCGATGCGCTCCAGCAGCTGCCGCAGTCCCTCCAGCGCCCGCCCGTCGGGGGCCCGCATGCCCTCCTGGAGGGCGCGCCGGAGGGCGGCGTTGAGGTCGCCGTGGTAGAGGAGATCGTCGGCCACTTCGGCCAGGACCCCCTCGGCGTCGAGCTCGAATCCCGACTGGCTGCCGTCCCAGCGGGAGTAGCGGTAGGGCACGCCCAGGACCTTAGAGGGCCAGGACCGTGGCGAGACCTACAGCTTGACCTCGCTGATCTGGATCACCGGCGTGGTGTTGGTGTAGTTGGGGATGTCGCCCATGATCTCGGCCGCATGGGGCGCGAAGGCGTTCTGGAAGTCATCGACCGATTCGAAGAGCAGGCATCCGATGGCCGAGTAGGTGGCGGGCTGCCCGGGAGCGCCGCCGGCCAGGCCGCCGTCGACGGACATGCCCTGGAGCAGGTCGCCGCACCGCTCCCCCACCATCGGCATGTGCTTGTTGACGTAGTAGTCCATGTCGAAGGTGCCGCCGTCGCTGTTGGGGTACATCACGCTGACCCGGATCATCTCGACTCCTTTGTCCGCTGATGGCCGAGGCCGACCTTAGTTGGAGCCGCTGTCCCCGTCGTCACCCGGCGACGGCCGGCGCCGCGAGAAGAACCACGCCGCGATAGGCCCGAGTATGAACACCAGTAGGAGGGTGTTCACCGTGCCCTGCCAGCGTTCGGAGACCACCGCCGACAGGTAGATGAGCGCCGGGAGCCCGATGATGAGGGCCACGGCCGCGCCCCCGGCGGCGAGGCGGACGCCGGCCGGACGCCGCTCGGGCATCAGCCCCGGCCGCGGTAGGTGGCCCGGGACCCGAAGGCGTCCTTGTTGAGCCGCTTGGAGAGGTGGAGCCCCTCGAGGACGAGCTCGACCGCCGAGGCCACCTCGGCCGGGGCCTCCCCCACGCCCAGGTCGGCCAGGACGCCCTTCATGCCGGGCAGGGCGGCCAGGGCGGCGTAGGCCTCGGAGGCCACGTCCTCGCCCGCCTCGACCGACAGGCCTTCTTCGAAGGCGGCCATCAGATCCCGCAGGGTCTCGGGCCGGACGTGGGCCCGGAAGGTCTCGAGCACCGCCGTCTTCACCAGCCGGTCGAGGACTTCGGCGTCCCGCCCCTCCTCCAGCGCCTCGATCTCCACCTTGCCGCTGGTGGAGGCGGCGAGGGCGGGCAGGTCGGAGATGCGGGGCACGCCTTCCTTCTCGCCCAGCCGCAGGGCCCGGCGCAGGGCGTTGGCGGCCAGGGTCTCGTGGTTGGCGATCGACAGGCGGACGGACACGCCCGAGCGCTGGTTGACGTGCGACGACCGCCGGGCGGCCTGGGTGATGGCCGCCACCAGCTCGGCCATGTACGCGGGGACGACGACCCGGACGCCTTCGGTGTCGACGACGCGGGCCTCGGCCGCCACCACCGCCATCTCGGTCTCCACGTCCTCGGGGTAGTGGGTGCGGACCTGGGCGCCGAAGCGGTCCTTGAGCGGGGTGATGATCCGGCCCCGGTTGGTGTAGTCCTCGGGGTTGGCCGACGCCACCAGCATCACGTCGAGGGGGAGGCGCACCTTGTAGCCCCGGATCTGGACGTCGCGCTCCTCGAGCACGTTGAGGAGGCCGACCTGGATGCGCTCGGCCAGGTCGGGCAGCTCGTTGATGGCGAAGATCCCCCGGTTGGTGCGGGGCACGAGGCCGTAGTGGATGGTGAGCTCGTCGGCCAGGTAGCGCCCCTCGGCCACCCGGATCGGGTCGACCTCGCCGATGAGGTCGGCGATGGAGGTGTCGGGGGTGGCCAGCTTCTCCCCGAAGCGGGTCGAGCGGTGGACCCATTCGATGGGTGTGTCGTCGCCCCGTTCGGCCACCAGCTCCCGGGCCGGGCGGGAGACGGGCCCGTAGGGGTCGTCGTTGATCTCGCTGCCCGCCACCATCGGGGCCCACTCGTCGAGGAGGTCGACCAGGGAGCGGATGATGCGGGTCTTGGCCTGGCCCCGCTCCCCCAGCAGGATCATGTCGTGGCCGGCCAGGAGGGCGTTCTCCAGGGCCGGGAGGACGGTGTCGTCGTAGCCCATCAGCCCGGCCACCACCGGCTCGCCGGCGGCCATGCGGGCCATGGCGTTGCGGCGGACCTCATCCTTGACCGGGCGGGACACCCAGCCGCTGCGGCGTAGCTCTCCGAGGGTCTGCGGACGCTCCATGCACACTCCAGCCGGGCGGGAAAGGGGTCTCGGAGGATACCAGCGGCCCACGGGCGACCGACCCCGGCCCGCGGCCCGCCGCCTGGAAGATCGAACCATGGTGGCGGGCGAGGGCCGCCGGGTACATTTGCCCCCTCCCGGTGGGCGACCGGGACGGGCCTCGGGCCGGTTCGTACCGGTCGGAGAGGAGCGGCCATGGGCCGGCACGTCATCCTCGGCGACAGGGGACGGAGGCGGAGGCTCTGGCCGGTCGCCGTGGCCACGCTCGTCCTCACCACGGTCACTCCGCCGGCGGGGAGTGCTCCGGCGACCTTCAAGCCCACCGTCACCGTCCCCGTTGCCAACGGGCCCTACGCGGTGGCCGCCGCCGACTTCAACGGCGACGGCTTCCCTGATCTCGCCGTGGCCCACGCCGCCGGCTCCACCATCTCGGTGGTGATCAGCCACGGGGACGGGAGCTTCGCCCCCCCGACCGTCGTGACGGTGGGCAACAACCCTGCCGCGGTGACAGCCGCCGACTTCAACGGCGACGGCCGACCAGACCTGGCGGTGGCGGACTACGACACGGACACCATCTCAGTGCTCCTCGGCCACGGCGACGGCACCTTCGGTCCCCACGTCCAATTCGTGGCCGGGGGGGACGGCCCCTACTCCCTGGCGGTGGCCGACCTCAACGGCGACGGAAGGCCCGACCTGGCCGTGGCGAACTCGAGCTAAAACAACGTGGCGATCTTTCTGGGGAACGGTGACGGCACCTTCGGG
>JBOGFO010000055.1:0-2200 GCA_050743445.1 Acidimicrobiia bacterium | reverse complement strand
ACCTCGGGGCGGGCGGGCCCGTCGGCCCCGGCCACCAGAAGCTGGAGCCGGGGATGGCGGTCGGCCACGGCGCCGAAGGCCTCCACCAGGCGGCGCACGTTCTTGCGGGGTTCGAGGGTGCCGAGGGCGAGCATGAAGGGGCTGTCGCCCACCAGGCCGGAGAGGGGCGCGGCGGCGAGGGCCAGCCGGGGGACTCCGTGGGGCACGGCCACCACCCGGTCGGTGCCGAGGATCTCGGACGCCTCGTCGGCGGCGAATTGGGACGGGGTGTGCACCCACGCCCCCCGGGCCACGGCCCGGCGCAGGGCGGGCACCATCCGCCGCACGGTCGCCGGGGTGAGCTCGGGGAACCGGGCGAAGGAGCAGTCGTGCACCGTCACCACCGCCCCCGCTCCCCGGCACGGGGGCACCACGAAGTTGGTGCCGTGGATCACCGCCGCCGGCGCGAGCCAGCGGTCCGTGTCGGGCTGGTCCACCCGGCCCCAGGCGGTGATCGCCGCCGATGCCGGCAGCGGGAGCATGCGGGTGCCGGCGGGCAGGCCCGGCGGCGACCCCCGGAAGGCCCGGAGGCTCAGGGCGTAGGGGATCAGCGCCACACCGTCGGCGGCGGTGATGGCGTCGAGGATCTCGGCCACGAAGTAGCCCACCCCCGAGCGGTGGCCGACGAGCGGGGTGACGTCGAGGGCGACGTCCACCGTCAAGAGAGCGTCAGACCCGCCCTCGCCAGTAGTCCAGCGTGTCGGCCAGGGTCTGGTCGAAGGGGATCTTGGGTTCCCAACCCGTCCGTTCCCGGAACTTGGTGGGGTCGCACACGAGCAGTTCCACGTCGGAGGGCCGCATCCGCTCGGGGACGGGGCGGACCTCGACGTCGACCTTGGCCATGGACAGCAGCAGGTCGAGCATCTCCTGGATGGACAGGGCCTCGCCCCGGCCGATGTTGTAGACCTCGCCCGGCTCGCCCTCCATGGCCGCCAGCCAGTAGGCCCGCACCGTGTCGCGCACGTCGTGCCAGTCCCGGCGGGCGGCCAGGTTCCCGACCTCGAGGACCGGCTTGCGCCGGCCGGCTTCGATCTCGGCGATCTGCTTGGCGAAGTTGGAGGTGACGAAGACCTCGCCCCGCCGGGGCCCCTCGTGATTGAAGGCCCGGGTCCGCACCGTCCGCAGGCCGAAGCTCCGGTGGTACTGCCAGGCCATCAGATCCTGGGTCACCTTGGACACGGCGTAGGGCGAGAGGGGCCGCAAAGGGTTCTCTTCGTTGATCGGCGTCTCCTCGGGGCGGACCAGGCCGTATTCCTCCGAGGAGCCGGCGATCTGGATGGGGACGTCGTTCATCCCCAGATCCCGCATCGCCTCCAGCAGGTGCACCTGGCCCAGCACGTTGGTGGAGAAGGTGTCCGCCGGCCCGGACCACGAGGCGGGCACGTAGCTCTGGGCGGCGAGATGGAAGATGGCCTCGGGGCGGACCTGCTCCAGGAGGCGGCGCACGCCGGCCTGGTCCCGCAGGTCGCACTCCACCAGCTGCACGCGGTCGGCCACGGCGGTGATGTTCTCCCGGGGGCTCCGCCAGCGCAGCGCCCCCACCACCTCGACGTCACCCCGGTCCAGGCAGTACTCGGCCAGGTGGCTGCCGGCCATCCCGGTGATGCCGGTGATGAGGACACGCATGTGGCTCTGCTCCCAGTCGTCTCGAACCCGGTTCTTATTCCAGCACAAGGGGCCGGTCCGACCGGTGATCGGACGGGCGGGCCACCGAGGTGAGGAACCGCTCGTAGCGGTCCATCACCGCCGGCCAGGTGTAGTTCTCCTCGACGTAGCGGCGGCCGGCCGCACCCAGGGCGCCGGCCAGGTCCGGGTCGGTGAGGAGCAGGTCGACGGCCGCCTCGAACTCGGCGAAGCCCCGGTAGGGGAGGCCCCCGCCCGCCCGGGTGGCCTGGGTGGCCAGGACCTCGCAGTGGCCCTGGACGAGGGCCGCCTTCCGGGCGGCCCAGGCTTCGGTCAGCACCATCGAGAAGCTCTCGAAGTAGGAGGGTTGGACGAGGGCCAGGGCGCCGGCCAGGGCGGCCCGGCGGGTGGCGTCGTCCACGACGCCCGTCGCCACCAGGTCAGGATGGGACGGGAGCGTGAAGACGGGGTCGCCCAGGAGGACGAGGCGGAGGGCCCCGGGGTTGCGCTCCTTGTAGGCGGTGAAGAAGGCGTGGAG
>JBOGFO010000054.1:0-3719 GCA_050743445.1 Acidimicrobiia bacterium | reverse complement strand
CACGGTGGCCAGCACGGGACAGCCGAGCACGTCGGCCACCTCGACGGGACCGAGGGCCCGGCCCGCCTCCTCGACGACGACCACGCCGGCGGCCCGGGCCGTCAGGTCGTCGTCGACCGCCCGGCGCAGGGCCAGGTAGCAGCCCCGGACCACCAGCACGGAGGCGTCGGCCACCTCCACCAGGGCGCGTTGGATGTGGTGCTCGGCCCGGCCGGCATCGACCACGGCCGTGGGACCGGCGCTCAGCGCGACGGCCAGGGCGGCGCCCGACTCGGCCGGGAAGCCGGTCATGGACAGGATCCGGGCGCCGAGCGGCAGGAGGCCGAGACGGTCCCCGACCGGCTGGACCAGGTCGTCGAGGGCGTCGGTCTCGGCCATGGGGCCGGCGGCGAGCCAGTGGGCCAGCGTCGGGTAGGGGTAGCTCCCGACCGGCGGCCGGTACCGGCTCGGGACGGCCCCGGCGATGGCCGGGAGGTCGCCGTCCAGATCGACGAGCAGTGTGGGCCGGCGGCGGGCCAGGAACGATCCCAGGGCGGCACAGACGACGGATGTGCCGGAGCCACCCTTGGGTGACCACAGGGCATACAACACGGGCTTCCCCCTCTCGGGCGCGCCCACCAGGGCGCCATCAGACCGGGATGGGGGAAGGGAGGAAGCAGCCCGGACGGTACCGGCGGGGCTTCGACTCCAGCAAGCGAATATTCATCCGGGACTCACGCGCCCGCGGGTCCGGTTGACGGCACCAGCCACCACAATGGCGGGCGTGGAGGCCGCCTTCTTCGATCTGGACAAGACCGTGATCGCCCGGAGCTCGGTCCTGGCCTACGGCCGGCCGCTCTACCGGGAGGGCCTTCTCCCCCGCGCCGCCCTGGTCCGGAGCGTCTACGGGCAGGCGCTCTACCGGCTGGGTGGCGCCGGTGAGGCCCGCATGGACCGGGCCCGGGACTCGATGCTGTCCCTGATCCGGGGCTGGGAGCAGGCCCGGGTGACGGGTGTGGTCCGGGACGCCTTCGAACAGGTGGTGACACCCATCATCTACGCCGAGGCGCTCGAGCTCTTCGACGAGCACCACCGCGCCGGGCGTCTGGTGTTCCTCGTCTCCGCCTCGCCGGAGGAGATCGTCGCCCACCTGGCCGAGCACCTCGGGGCCGACGACTACATCGCCACCCAGAGCCGGATCGACGACGAGGGCCGCTACACCGGCGAGCTGGAGTTCTACGCCTACGGGCCCCACAAGGCCGAAGCCATCCGCCGGGTGGCCGAGGCGAGAGGCATCGACCTGGCCGGGTCCTACGCCTACTCCGATTCGATCACCGACGCCCCGATGCTGGAGGTCGTGGGCCATCCGGTGGCCGTCAACCCCGACCGTGACCTGGCCCGCCTGGCCCGGGAGCGGGAATGGGAGATCCGCCGCTTCGAGCACCCGATCCGGCTGCTCCAGCGGGTCCCGGTGCCGTTTCGGGGACACCCCGCGCCCCGGGCGGCGGCTCCGGCGGCGGCCGTCGGCGGGGTGATGGTCGCCCTCGGACTGGGAATGGCCGGCTGGCGCTGGCTCAAGCAGCGGCCGGCGGTTTAGGAGGCGGCATGACACTGGGCCTGGCTCATCTCCCCACTCCGGTCGAAGCCCTCGACCGGCTCACGAAATGGCTCGGCGGCCCCCGGCTCCTGGTCAAGCGGGACGATCTGACCGGGCTGGCCCTCGGGGGCAACAAGGCCCGCAAGCTGGAGTTCCTGTGCGCCGATGCCCTCACCCAGGGCGCCGACGTCCTGGTCACCGGAGGTGGAAGCCAGTCCAACCACGCCCGGATGACGGCGGCGGCGGCCAACCGGCTGGGCCTGGGCTGCCACCTGGCGGTGGCCGGCCAGGCGGCCACGGACCCTCCGGCGGGGAACCTCCTGCTCAGCCACCTGCTCGGGGCCGAGCTGCACTTCACCGGCACCCGGGACTACTACGCCGCCGAGGCCGCCATCACCGATCTCGCCGCCGCCCTCGAAGCCGAGGGCCACCGGCCCTATCCGATTCCCATCGGCGGTGCCTCGGTCACCGGGGTCCAGGCCTACGCGGCCGCCGCCGACGAGCTCCTCGACCAGCTCGGCGAGCCCCCGGACTGGGTGGTGGTGGCGGATGGGTCGGGGGGCACCCACGCCGGGCTCCTGGCGGGCCTGGGCGATCGGACCCGGGTCCTCGGGATCGACGTCGGCACCCGGCCCGACCTCGACAGCGTGGTCCCCGCCCTGGCCGGCGCCGCCGCCCGGGCCTCGGGACGCGACGAGCCGCAGGTCGAGGCGATCATCGACCACGGCCGGTTCGGGGCCGGTTACGGCCAGCCGACGGACACCGCCCGCGAGGCGATCCGGGCCGCCGCCCGGACCGAAGGCCTGATCCTGGACCCCGTCTACACCGGGAAGGCGATGGCCGGCCTCATCGGCTGGGCCCGGGAGGGGAGGTTCGCCCCCGGGGACACGGTGGTCTTCTGGCACACCGGTGGGGCCCCGGCCCTCTTTGCCGAGGGCTACGGGGCCTGGCTCACCGGGGATTGAACGGAGGGACGGGTCAGGCCAGCTTCTTCTTGGCCACCACGGCGCCGAGGGCGAGGACGATCACCACGAGGAGGAACTTCTTCACGGATTGTCTCCTTGGGGGTTGAGGGACTGAAGGAGCGGAGGTGGCAGGAATCGAACCCACCGGACGGGGATCACCCGTCCCACTCGTTTTGAAGACGAGGGGGCCCACCAGGCGCCCATTCACCTCCGGACGATTGTTACCACGCCCGGCGCCTACGCGGCGGTGCGCTCGAAGCGGACCCGGACCACGCTGGCCTGTTCCACCGAATCATCCTCGGCCGAGAAGGTGAGGACCACGACGGCTCCCGACGTCTTCGTCGGGGCGTCGAAGGTGACCGGCCCGGCGTAGGGCATGAGCTCCGGTCCGGAGCCGCCGGTCAGGGCCTGCTGGCCGAGGTACCGGCCCGGCCCCATCCCGTCCTCCTTGACCTGGACGACCACGTTGCCCTCGAAGGCCGAGGCCTCGCCGGACACGTTGACCGGGGAGCGGATGCGCTCCAGGGCGACGGGCGAGATGAGCTTCACCATCTCGGCGTTGGCCGCCACCACCACCCACGGAGACCCCTCGCCCGACACCCGGCGGACGGAGACGGTGGTCACCAGGCGGCTGCCGGCCCGGGGCCGGACCTCGACCTCGCCGCTCTGGGCGTCGCCCGCCCGGTACTCCCCCGCCACCGGCGCCTCCATCCCGATGTAGACGCGCATGAACTCCCGGGCGGTGCGCACAGGGTCGAGGTAGGTCTCGTCGACGACACCCCGGGTGTAGCCGTCGGCCTCGGCGGCCGTGCTGTAGGGCCACACGCCGGGGAAGGTGTCCTCGAGGGGGGCGGTGGCGGTGGTCGTGGTCGACGACGGGGCGGCGGCATCGTCGCCCCCTTCGCTCCCACAGCCGAACGCGCTGGTGGCCGCCACGAGGGCGGCCACCAGGGACAAGGAGAATTGTCCGCGCCGTTTGATCTTGATCAGACAGCCAGGAGGTCGCGCGCTCCCGTATCCGACGACGGGTGACGCAGCTTCGACATGGCCCGGGCCTCGATCTGACGGATGCGCTCCCGGGTGAGGTTGAAGTACTCACCCACCTCCTCGAGCGTCCGGGGCTCACCCCGGTCGAGGCCGAAGCGCAGAGCCAGGATCTGACGCTCCCGCTCGTCCAG
>JBOGFO010000053.1:0-3760 GCA_050743445.1 Acidimicrobiia bacterium | reverse complement strand
CTCGATGGTCTTCTTGATGTCGGCGTGGTCCCCGCGACTGAGCGGCTTGGCCCCGCCCCTGGCCTCCACGATGCAGAAGGACCCGACCTCGGCGCTGGCCTCGAGGCTCGAGCGGGAGGGGTCCGAGGGATCGACGGTCACCTTGGCGCTCCAGTTGCGCACACCGAAAACGAGGTCATGGCCCATCCGAGCGGCCGCCCCCTCGCGAAAGACGTTGACCCGCAGTTCGCCGTCGGCCGGTCCGAACGCATGGGTTCCGGGGGGGATGTCAGGCATGACGTCTCCTTTTCTCTGGCGGCGCACTCAACAGAGCCATCTGCGGCGAGAACGCGCCGGCCGTCCTGGACCCATACTCACAGCTGATACTTCATTTGTCGATAAAGACTTCGCGGATAACACATCAGTTTTTCGTTATCTGTTGATCACTGCCGCGGCTGGAAGGCCTCAGGCCGGCGTGACCGTCACCGGTAGGGCGGTGAGCGATCGGGAGGCGATGAGGGCCTCGTAGGTCAGGTCGCCGGCGATCTCGATGGAGGCGCACCGCTCGAACAACGTGTGCAGGCCGAGCCGGCCCTCGAGGCGGGCCAGCGGCGCGCCCAGACAGTGGTGGGCCCCGAGGCCGAAGGCGATGTGCTGGCGGGGGTCGCGGCCCACGTCGAAGCGGTCGGGATCGGGGAACTCGGCCTGGTCCCGGTTGGCGGAAGCCAGGCACAGATAGACCATGTCCCCCGCCTCCAGCACCCGCCCGGACCGCTCGTGACCTTCGGTCACCACCCTGACCTGCACCTTGGTGGGGGCGTCGAAGCGGAGGATCTCCTCCACCGCCATGGACCAGAGCCCGGGGTCCCGGCGCAACCGGGCCAGCTCGCCCGGGTGGCGGACGAGCGCCACGGTGCCGTTGGCCAGCAGGTCGGCGGTGGTCTCGTGGCCGGCGAAGAGCAGGAGCGTGCAGGCGCCGGCGAGCTCGTCGGCGTTCAGCCCCTTCTCACCCCGGGCGGCCACCAGGGCGCTGACCAGGTCGTCGCCGGGATCGGCTTCCCGCTGCGCCACCAGCCAGCGGAAGTACTCGGTGAACTCGGTGCTCCCCTCGGTGGCCAGTGTGCGGCGGGCGGGGTCGTCGCCGGCGCCGAAGACCACGGCGGCGAGCTTGCGGGACCACGTGCCGAACTTGTCCCGGTCGGTGGCCGGGACCCCGAGGAGGTGGGCGATGACCATGGCCGGCAACGGGAAGGCGAAGGTCGCCACCAGATCGCACGTCCCGGCCTCGACGACCTCGTCGACCAGCGCGTCCACCAGCGTCTGGACCTGGTCCTTGAGGCCGTCCATGGCCTTGGGGGTGAAGGCCCAGCGGACCGGGTCCCGCAGGCGCGTGTGGTCGGGTTCGTCCCGGAACACCATCCAGCCCCGGAGCAGCTCCACGGTGGGGGCCATGCCCGCCCGTTCGCCGGCGTCGAGGTGCCGGACGATGGCCTCGACCCGGTCGGAGGAGAGGCGCGGGTCCCGGTAGCCGCCGGACACCTCGGCGAAGCTGGTCAGGAGCCAGGCCCGGTGGCGGCCGCTCCAGCACACGGGGCCGTGCTCGGCCCGCAGGGCGGCGAGCATGGCGTAGGGGTCGTCCAGCGCTTCAGGTGCGAGCAGGTTGGCCCACGGGCCGTCGCTCGGGACCGCCATGGTGTCGGACTCTAGGTCGTGACGGTGGCTCGAAGACGGTGATCGAACCGTCGGTGACATCCCCCACCCAGACGGTGCCGGGGAAGTGATCGTCGTCGCCCTGAGCGGTCACGTCGAGGGGGACGGAAGCCACCCCCTCAAAGAGGGCCTCGGCATCTCCCAACTCGCCGTCGGGCCGCACCTCGAGGCGGTAGATCGTGTTGTCGAAGCTGGCCACCAGGAGGTTTCCGGCCAGGGCCCCGTCGAAGGCGGCCTGGCTGGTGTACTCCGTGATCCCGTTGGTGGAGGCGGTGAACGTGGCCAGGGCGCCGGCGTCGGCACCGGTGCGGTACTCGCACTGCTCCGGATCGGCCTCGGTGACGGGCGACTGGCCGGCGAAGGTGTTCTCCGGGTTGGCCCGGGTCGGGTTGGGGTGCCCGCCGTAGGTGCCCCGCTTCACCTGGTGGAGGCTGTCCACCTCTTTCTTGCCGCCCGGGCGGACCTCGTTGGTGCACTTCCCGGCCCGGGCCTCGGGCACGTCGCCGAAGTCGGGGTTGGGGCCGTTGTCCACGGTGAAGAGCTGCCCGTCGGCTGTGCGGACGAGGTCGTAGGCGTTGCGGAAGCCGGGGGCGTAGACCTGCACCGGGCCGCCGGGGACGAGCCGGGCCTGGTTGCGGCCGTCGGCTCCACCGAAGGGGTCGCCGGCGTCGTCGGGACCGGGCCGGGCCGGATCGTCGAGGGTGGGCAGGTCGTAGGTCGTCTCGCCGATGGCGGCGAGGTCGATCGACAGGATGGCGGCCGACAGGGCGAACTCCGGGATGAGGACGAACTGCTCGGAGGGCGCCCCGTTGTTGGTGTTGCCCCCCTGGGCCAGGAGCAGGTTCCCGTCGGAGTCGAACACGAGGCCGTTGCCGGCGTGGTTCTCCTCCGACCGGGGCAGGCCGCGGACGAGGTCGAGTCGCTGCCACTGCCCGCCGTCCCAGGTGAGGCGGGACAGGATCCCGGAGTTGGTGTCGAGGTTGCGGTCCACCTTCTTCTGGCCCCCGCCGATGCGGGGGTCGGTGGTGACCGAGTGGATCACCGGCCGGTCCGCCGTCCCGCTCACCACCAGCCCGGTCAGGAGCCGGCCGACATAGCGGGCGTTCTCCTTGCCGTCGTCGTCGTGGTTGGGCAGATCGACCAGTCCCCCGACCGTCTCGCTGGCCACCGCCTCGTAGGAGCCGGGACCGTGCCGGACCACGGTGAGGATCTTGATCAGGCCGTTCTGCTGGCCGACGTAGAGCCGCCCGTCGGGCCCGAACTGCAGGGTCGTGGCCCGGTCGATGTCGGAGCCGGCCACCACCCCCTTGGTGAAGCCGAACGAGCGCGGGCCGGCCGGGGCCATCGTCGGCGCGCCGAGCAGCAGGACGGCGAGGGCGCCCAGCCCGACGGATATGAATCGATGAACCCGATAGCGCCCAGCCCGCACCATCTCCTAAGTTTAGGGCGCCCGAACAATTTCTGTTTGGCGGGCATGGTGCAGCGGCAGCGCACGAGTCGGGGGGTTTCGGTACCGTTGCCTTACGCACCTTGCTGACATGACGGGGAGGGCCTGATGCGGAGCCCGAAGTGGTCGACGATGGCTTTCCTTCTGGCGGTGCTGGCGGTGGCCGGTAGCTGCTCGGCCCTCGGGGCCGAGGAGAAGAACGTCGTGCGCGTCTACTCCGGCCGGCACTACGGGTCGGAGAAGGCCTTCGAGCTCTTCGGCCAGGAGACGGGGATCGACGTGGAGTTCCTCTTCGGGAGCGACGGCGACCTGCGGGAGCGCCTCAAGACCGAAGGGGAGGACACCCTGGCCGACGTCTACCTGACCGTCGACGCCTCCAACCTGGCCCTCGCCGCCAGCTCCGATCTCCTCCGCCCTCTCGAGTCCAAGACGCTGACGGACACCGTCCCGGCCCAGTACCGGGACCCCCAGAACCGCTGGTTCGCGCTCGCCCTGCGGACCCGCAGCATCATCTACAACCCCGAGAAGGTGGACCCCGCCGAGCTGTCGACCTACGCCGCCCTGGCCGACCCCAAGTGGAAGGGGCGGCTGTGCCTGCGCAACTCGACCGCCACCTACACCCAG
>JBOGFO010000052.1:0-6945 GCA_050743445.1 Acidimicrobiia bacterium | reverse complement strand
CATAGGTGATCCCGTCGAAGTTGGTCTTCATGGCCTCGATGTCAGGGGCGTCGGCCACGATGGGGTGCGTGGACGGCAGCTGGTCCTGGCGGTAGGCCCACACCTTCCAGGCCGAGGCGAAGGTCGTCCACGCCGATCGGAAACGGGTGGCCTCGACCATGGCCAGGTGAGAGGCGAAGGTGGCGAAGCTCTCGTTGAGCCACAGATCGTCCCACCAGCGCATGGTCACCAGGTCCCCGAACCACATGTGGGCCATCTCGTGGAGGATGGTGTCGGCCCGCCCCTCCCGTTCGGCCTCGGTCACCTTCGACCGGAACACGTGGCGCTCGGAGAAGGTGACACAGCCGGCGTTCTCCATGGCCCCGAAGTTGAACTCGGGGACGAAGCACTGGTCGTACTTGCCGAACTGGTACGGCTGACCGAAAGCCGACTCGAAGAAGTCGAAGCCGGAGGCGGTGATCTCGAAGATCTCATCGACGTCGAGGTACGGGGCCAGCGACTGGCGGCAGTACAACCCCATGTCGATGTCCCGGTGGGCCCGGTGGACGGAGTGGTAGGGCCCGGCCACCAGGGCGGCGAGGTAGGTCGACATGCGGGCCGTGGGGGCGAAGCGCCAGCGACCCTCCTTGCCCGGTTCGGGCCGGGAGGTGGTGCGGGCTCCGGAGACGACCTCCCACCCGGAAGGGGCATCGACCTCGAACGTGTACGTCGCCTTCAGGTCGGGCTGGTCGAAGCAGGCGAAGACCCGGTGGGCATCGAAGGGCTCGAACTGGGTGTGCAGGTAGACGGCGCCGTCGACCGGGTCCACGAACCGGTGCAGCCCCACCCCGGTGTGCTCGTAGGGGAGGTCGGCCACCACCACCAGATCGTTCTCCTCAGCCAGCGGGAAGCGCAGCCGCCCGCCGGCAAAGGCGTCCCCCGGGAGGGAGCGACCGTTCAGGTCGGCCGACGTGATACCCGGCGCGGCCAGATCGAGGAACGTCTCGGTCCCGGGTCGCTTGCCGTGGAAGCGCAGGCGCGCTCGGCTGCGGAAGGTGTCCTCTCCCTGGAGATCGAGGGCCACCTCATAGGAGACGTCGGAGATGAGGCGGGCCCGCTCACGGGCCTCGTCACGGGTCAGGTTGTTCTCAGCCACGGGGTCGAAGGTAGCCGCGGTTCCGCCGCCGGCGCGATCCACTTCCGGGGTCGGCTCCGAAATGGGACATATCCGCCGTATCCCTCGGGTAACACGAACACACCACTCGGGTAACACGAACACATCACTCACCGCACTACACACGCACAGGGAGGCTGATTCCGACATGCGTCGCATGATGAGATGGGCCACGCCCGTCCTCGCCGCGATGGTCCTGGTAGGCGTCACCACCACTGGCAGCTCGGCCCAGGTGGCCGGCTTGCCGGACGTGGTGGGCCAATGGACCGATCCGTTCGAGGAAGGCGGAGCCAACACCCCCCGCTGTGTCCCCGCCGAGGGTGACACGGAAGGGTTCACAGTCTGCAAGCCGGCCGCCCAGGCCTCGGCCGTCCTCCCCGATGGCCGGATCTTCTACTACAACGGCATCGAGAGCCAGGAGAACGCCGAGGGGCCCAGCGCCATGTCGCTGTCCCCCTCGTCCCGTGACAGCCAGGTTCGGGTGCTCGACCTGCGCAGCGGGACGCCGCAGTTCACCACTCCCGCCCAGGATCGTGGCGGCCAGTCCAACCCCAACATCGAGGAAGGCAACCAGTCCTACGACGACCCGATGGGCGCCATCGGCGTCCCCGGTCGCCCCGGTGACGGGTTCGTTGGCAGCATCGCCGGTCAGGCGGGGGTTCCCGAACACGACCCCACCTCGACTCCGGACGACACCCAGGAGAACGACGGCGACATGTTCTGCGCCGATCTCGCCTCCCTGGCTGACGGCCGCGTCCTCATTGTCGGCGGGACCGACTGGTACAACGAGCCTGCGGTCATGGACCGCGACAAGGGCGACCCCGCCGACGTGGGCGCCATCGAGCTCGAAGGCCTGCGCAACGCCAACCTCTTCGACCCGAAGACCAACTCCTTCACGCCCGCCGGTCACATGAAGTACGGCCGGTGGTACCCGGCCATGGTGGAGATGCCTGACGGGAAGATGACCGTCTTCAGCGGAGTCACCCAGCTGATCAGCGACACCCAGCTGTCCCAGGTGCGCCGGTCGGAGACCTACGACCCCGCCACCAACGCCTGGACCGAGAACTACAACGACCCCAGCTCCGAGAACAGCCTGCCCCTCCAGCCCCGGATGTTCCTCGCCCCCAACGGCAAGGTCTTCTACACCGGTGTGGGGCAGATGTGGGGTCCGTTCGGCCAGTCGATCGACGAGGCCACCATGGCCTTCCAGCAGTACTACGACCCTGAGGCCAAGAAGTGGGAGATCACCGGCGTAGGGCCGCTCGGCGCCCGTAGCGGTGCCTTCGTGGCCCCGCTGCCGATGGAGCCTCCCTACGACACGATGAAGCTCGTGGCCTTCGGCGGGACGCTTGGGCCCCCGCCGGGGAACTGGATCCCGGCCAACCCGTTCACGACGCTGACCACGCTGCACCAGAGTGGGGAGGTGTCCAACGAGATGACGGGGAACATGAACCACGCCCGTTGGTTCGCCTCGGGTATCTCCCTGCCTGACGGCACCATCCTCGGTGTCGGCGGTGGCGACAAGGACGAGGTCATCGACCCCGGTACGGAGATCGCCGTGAACACCCCCGAGATCTACGACCCGGAGACGGGCCAGTGGACCGAGGTGGCCACCCACTCCCGTGACCGCACCTACCACAACTCCGCCCTGCTGCTGCCCGACATGCGGGTGCTCCTCGGTGGCCACTCCCCCATCGCCGCCCACTACGGCGGCCCCAACACGGACCAGGGCGGCCCGTTCGCCAACAACGACAAGGACCCGAGCTTCGAGGTCTGGAGCCCGCCGTACCTCTTCCGGGGCGAGCGGCCCACCATCTCGATGGTCCAGGCCGGCGTCAACTACGGCGAGCGGTTCATGGTGAAGAGCCCGCAGGCCGCCGAGATCGAGTCGGTCGAGCTGATCCGGACACCGTCCCCTCAGCACATCAACGACTCGGACCAGCGGATCCTCAAGCTCGAGTTCACCAAGACCGGTGACGACATGCTCGAAGCCGTGGCCCCGCCCACCGGCGTGGCCGCCCCTCCGGGCAGCTACTACCTGATCGTCAACAAGAAGACGGACGAGGGTCCGGTCCCGTCGGTGGCCCGCATGGTGCAGGTCGGCACGACGGACAAGGCTGAGGCCATCCAGCCCTTCGCCGACGCCGCGCCGGCGCCGGTGGGCGGCTCGGCCACTCCCGACGAGGACACGTCGGGTGCCAGCCAGGCCCAGCAGAACATGGCCGAGGTGACCGAGAGCGCTCCGGCGCCCGTGGCCGACCCGGCCCAGGCTGCGACCCAGACCACGACCGAGACCTACCAGCACCTGAGTGCCGTTCCGGCCGGCTCGACCGGGCCTCTCCAGAACGGCATGCCGGCGGCGGCGATCGCCGTAGCGGGAGCGGCCTTCCTCAGGGACGGCCGGGTGCTGCGCTTCAAGCGGAGATGGCGAGATAGCTGAGACAACCAGCTGAGCGACAAGCACGTCGAGGGCGGCTCCTCCGGGAGCCGCCCTCATCGGGCAGTGAACCAAACCCATATCGGGGGGGACCTGGGGTTCGGCGCGCTCGCCGAGCACCCGCGTCTTTCGGCCCTCCCTGTGCCGGCGCAGCCCTCCCCCGTCAATTCTCGTGGGGCGCTCTTCGTGGGCTCAGCCGGTCAAGGCGGTGCGCAGCCGGCGCAGCCCGGCCCGGATCCGGTTCTTCACAGTGCCTTCGGGCTGGCCGAGGAGGGTCGCCACCTGGCGGTAGCTGTGCCCCCGGAGATAGGCGAGCTCGAGGACCTGGCGCTCCCGGGGATGCAGGCCGGCCAGGGCGTGGCGGACCTCGCGGGCCGTCGCCCCTTTGAGCACCGTGCGCTCCACATCGTCGGGCGGGCGGGGATCACGGTGGGCCTCGTGCCGTTCCCGGCGGTGCCGGGAGGTCTCGGAGCGGGAGATGTCGATCGCCCGGCGGTAGGCCTGCATCTGCAGCCAGGTCCGGAGCGAGCCGCGGGTGGGATCGAAGCGCCGGGGCGACCGCCACAGGGTGATGAAGGCGTCCTGCACGGCGTCTTCCGCCAGGTCGGCGCTGACCACCGCCCGGCGGGCGATGGCCCGCATCGCCGGGGAGTGCCGGCTGTGGGCTTCGCTCAGGGCTTCCTGGCTGCCATCGGCGATCGCCACGGCAAGGCAGTCGTCACTGGTCTGATCGAGTCTCGACGGAACCGTCGACGTCATCCGCGCTTCACCCCCTTGTGAACGCACGCAATCCCTGGTGTGCCCCGATCACCAGGCGACAAACAGGAAAAAATGCCCTTGTCCGATTCAGTCCTAATGCCAGGGAATGACCAGTTTGTGTCAGCTCGCCGAATTTCCTGAGCGAAATGTCCGATAAACACTAGATGTAGGGGTACTGGTGTTCATTCCATCTCTAAGATGGATGGCACCGATCGATTCCTTTGGAGCAGGAACCTCACCTTCGACGTCGAAGGGTCACCTCGGACAAACCCGAACATTTGCCGCAAAGGGAACACAAGGGAGACGCCCCGTGCCGCAGGCGCCGTCGCGCTGGCACCATGACAGTGTGCGGCGGGGACTCTCTTTCCTTTTGGTCGGTTTGCTGGGCGCGGCGGTCGCCGTCCTCGCCCTCCAGATCGACGCCGAGACGAAGGGGGAGGTGGGACCGGGCCGGGTGTCGGTGCGCGCCCGATTCGGGGAGCCCCGCACCGAATTGCGGGTTCCTCCCCTCGGCCAGGTGTCGGCCTCCACCCACGGATCACCCATCACCCTCCAGGCCTCGGTGGACGAGGTCGACGTCGACCATCTCCAGGACTTCCTGGCCGGGGACGATCTCGGGGACCGTCTGCGCACCGAGGTGTCCGACGATCTCGAGCCGCTTCTGCGCAGCTTCGCCCTGCGCGCCCTGCTGGCCTCCGCCATCGCCGGCGCCCTGGCCGGGGCGCTGGTCCCCCGCCGGCGCTGGACCCACGCGGTCGCCGGCTCGGTCGGCGGGATGATCGCGGTGGCCGGGCTCCTGGGTATGGCCTGGCGGGGCTATGACCCCGACGCCTTCTCGGAAGCCCGCTTCGAGGGACCCCTGGAACGGGCCCCGGCACTCTTCGCCACCGTCCGGCGCCATGTCGACGACTACGACGACGTCCGCCGGAGGGTCGAGGCGCTGGGAGACCAGGTGGCCGAGCTCTATGCGGTGGCCAGTGCCGCCGGTCCCGAGCCGGACGCCAGCGACATCACCGCCCTGACCCACGCCGACGAGGAGGTTCGGATCCTCCACGTCAGCGACATCCACTCCAATCCGCTGGGCCTCGAGGTCACCCGCCAGCTGGCCGAGCGCTTCACCGTCGACGCCGTGCTCGATACCGGCGACCTGACCTCCTTCGGGCTTCCCATCGAAGGCCGCCTCGGCGAGCTCATCGAGAAGATCCCGGTCCCCTATCTGTTCGTGCCCGGCAACCACGATTCTCCCGGCAACCGCGAGGCCCTCGACGCCGTCGCCAACGTGGAGCTGGTCGACGACCGGGTGGTGGACGTCAAGGGGGTCCGCATCCTGGGCATGGCCGACCCCACCTTCACCGCCACCAACAAGGTCGACAACGAGGAGGCCAGGGCGCTGAAGCGCCGGGCGGCCCCGAAGGTGACCGCCGCGGTCGCCATCCACGACCCCGACGTCCTGGCCGTCCACGACCCCGTGCTGGGCGAAACGGCCTGGGGCCGCGTGCCCGTGATCGTGGCCGGCCACACCCACAAGCGGGCCACGGCCCGCCACGACGGGACCCTGGTCCTCACCGTGGGATCGACGGGCTCGACCGGGCTCGGCTCCTTCCTGGTCGACACCAGCAAGTCGTATCAAGCCGAGGTCCTGCGGTTCGTCGCCGGCGACCTCGTGTCGATCGACCGGGTGGAGCTGCGGGGGGTCGAGGGCGGCTTCCGGGTGGAGCGCCAGCTGATCCGGCCTCCGAGCAAGCCCCTGGTGGCCGGACGGATCGAGGACCGGCCCGACAACTAACCTCCGCGGCCATGAAGCTCGCCGGGAAGGTGGCGGTGGTCACGGGCGGAGCGTCGGGCATCGGGCGCGCCCTCTGCCGCCGTTTCGCCGAGGAGGGCGCCTCGGTGACGGTGGCCGACGTCGACGGTGCCGGGGCGGCGGCCGTGGCCACCGAGGTCGGAGGCCGGGCGATCGCCACCGATGTGTCGGTGGAAGCCGATGTCGTCCGTCTCGTGGACGAGACCCTGGCCACCCATGGCCGCGTCGACCTGTTCTGCTCGAACGCCGGCATCCTCTTCGGCGCCCGCCCGGCGGACCCCGAGGCTGTCGTCGGCGTGGACGCGACCGACGAGGCCTGGGCCCGGATCTGGCAGGTCAACGTGATGGCCCACATCTTCGGCGCCCGGGCGGTGCTCCCGGCGATGCTGGAACGGGGCGAGGGCTACCTGCTCTCCACGGTGTCCGCCGCCGGCCTGCTCACCGCGCTGGGCAACGCCCCCTATGCCGTGACCAAGCACGCCGCCCTCGCCCTGGCCGAATGGTTGGCCATCACCTATGGCGACGCCGGGATCAAGGTGTCGTGCGTGTGCCCGGAGGGTGTCCGCACGGACATGCTCGACGACGCGCCCGAAAGCTTCAAGAGCATGGTCGAGACGGTGGAGCCGGAAGACGTCGCCGCCGCCGTGGTCGAGGGCCTGGCCCGCGAGCAGTTCCTCATCCTCCCCCATCCCCGGGTCGCCGAGTACTTCGAGCGCAAGGCCGGCGACTACGACCGGTGGCTGGCCGGGATGCGCCGCCTCCAGGCCCGCGCCGGCGTCAGTCCCTTCTAGT
>JBOGFO010000051.1:0-7255 GCA_050743445.1 Acidimicrobiia bacterium | reverse complement strand
CTGCTACGTCCAGCTGCCCCGGCAGACGCCGGTCAGCGGGAACACGCTGGTCGAGCGGATCCACGAGTTCCTCTCCGAGGGCCTCCTCAAGCGGTTCGAGGCCGCGGCCAAGGTCCTACCGCTCCTGTCCTCTGACGCCAGTGTGATCCTGGTGTCGGGCAACATCCCCGGGGGCGCCACCCCCGACGACCGCCATGCCCGCATCGACCTCCTTCGGGTGCTGGCCCGGGCCATCCTCGCCGACTGTGACAAGACCGACGTGCGGGCGGTCGTGGTCGGGACCGACCAATCGGCCGAAGAGATCGCCGACATCGCGCTCCACCGGGGCGACGAAGGACGCCGCCGGCAAGCCAAGGCGGCCGCCCTCTCGCCCGAGATGCCCTATGAGGACTGGCAGCGCGAGCTGCTGACCCTGACCGCCGACGAGGGGTAATTCATGGCTGCAGAGACCTCGACCAAGGCCAACGGGAAAGGCACCAGCCGCGCCTCCCGCCGGGTCGCCGAGCCGCACGACGCCGATACGACGGCCGAGAGCGGCGCCCGCGGCGCCGGCGCCCGGGCCATGGAGATCCTCGCCCCCGAGGGGGGCCTGGCCGTCCTCGACCCCGTGTCCTTCGGCAAGGCCATGTCCAAGCTCGGCAACGAGGTGGCCCGCCGGCCCGTGCCCACGCTCCGGGCCCTGAGCCGCCTGGGGGCCGGTCTGGCCATGACCGGAGTCGCCGCCGCCGGCCGGGCGGCCGGGATCAAGACGCCGCCGCCGCTGCCCGCCTCGGGGGGCAAGGACCGGCGCTTCACCGATGCGGCCTGGGATCAGAACGCCGCCTTCTTCTCTCTCCACCAGTCCTACCGGCTCGTCGAGCGCTTCGTCGACGAGGTCCTGGAGCTGGCCGAGCTCGAGGAGCCCTGGGCCGGCAAGGCCCGCTTCGCCCTGAAGATGGCCGTCGACGCCATGGCGCCCACGAACTTCCTTCCCGGCAATCCCGCCGCGCTCAAGCGGGCGTTCGACACCGGCGGCCTCAGCCTGGCCCGTGGGGCCCGGAACTTCATCACCGACCTGGCCACCAATGGTGGGCTGCCCCGCAAGGTCGACCGCTCGGCCTTCAAGCTGGGTGAGAACCTGGCCGCCACCCCGGGGAAGGTCGTCTTCCGCAACGACCTCATGGAGCTGATCCAGTACACGCCCATCACCGAAACCGTCCACGAGGTGCCGCTGCTGTGCAGCCCGCCGTGGATCAACAAGTACTACATCATGGATCTCGCCCCGGGCCGCAGCTTCGTGGAGTGGGCGGTCAAGCACGGCCACACCGTGTTCCAGATCAGCTACCGGAACCCCGACCAGAGCATGGGGGACACCCGCCTCGACGACTACCTGCTCGACGGGCCCCGCCAGGCGCTCGACGTCATCAACGACATCACGGGCAGCCCCAAGGTCAACATGGTCGGCCTCTGCCTCGGCGGCAGCCTCACCGCCATGCTCCTCGCCTACCTCGCCGCCAAGGGCGACGACCGCATCAACTCGGCCACCTTCCTCAACACCCTGGTCGACTTCTCCGAGCCCGGGGCCCTCGGGGCGTTCTCCGACCCCGAGTCGGTGGCGCGGATCGAGGTCAAGATGGCCAAGCGGGGCTTCCTCGACTCCAACGAGATGTCGCGGACCTTCGACTTCATGCGGGCCAACGACCTCATCTGGAGCTACGTCGCTTCCAGCTGGCTCATGGGTGAGGACCCGCCCGCCTTCGACATCCTGGCCTGGAACGACGACGGCACCCGCATGCCGGCCGCCATGCACTCGTTCTACCTGCGGGCCTGCTACATCGAAAACCAGCTCGCCCGAGGCGCCATGGAGCTGGCCGGCACCCAGTTGAACCTCGACGCGGTGAAGGTCGACGCCTACGTGCTGTCGGCCAAGGAGGACCACATCGCCCCCTGGAACGCGGCCTACAAGACGACGCAGCTGCTTCCCGGCAAGGTCCGCTTCACGCTCAGCTCCTCGGGCCACATCGCGGGGATCGTCAACCCGCCCTCGCCCAAGTCGCGGTTCTGGAGCAATCCCAAGAACCCGCCCGACCCCAAGCAGTGGCTGGCCGCCGCCAAGGAGCACGAAGGATCGTGGTGGGACGACTGGGCGGCCTGGATCGGCGAACGGGCCGGGGCCCGGCGCGAGCCGCCGTCGATGGGGAGCGCCACGCACCAACCGGTGGCCGACGCTCCGGGAACGTACGTGTCCGGCTAGAAGCCCGGTAGGAATGCTTGACAAATCAAGCGCTTGGGTAGTATCCTTTGCAGAGACAGGAATTCACGAAGGAGACCCCCATGGCTACCGCCACCGAGATGTTCAGCGCTCTTGAGGACCAGGTCCTGGAGACCGTCCGTCAGAGCCAGGAAGCCGTCGTCAAGGCCGTCCAGACCTGGGCCGAGGCGGGCAAGGGCATCGTGCCCGACCTTCCGCCCCTCCCCTTTGCCGACCAGCTGCCCAACACCGTCGACATCGTCGAGAACGCCTTCGACTTCGCCGACAAGCTGCTCGCCGCCCAGCGGGAATTTGCCGCTGCCATCCTCAACGCGGCCAAGCCGGTGTTCGGCAAGGTCGACAGCGCCAAGACCAACAACAGCCGGCCGGCGTCCAAGACGTCCACCAACTGACCATCGATCCACGGATCTCTGGTCCGGCTGGTCCCCCCCAATCCGGACCTACTGCCCTGCCCGGCGAGTGATCCTCGCCGGGCAGTGGCGCGTCCTGCCCCCGGTCCCAGGAGAGGCACAAGGAGCCCGAGATGACCAACGGAATTGAGCGGGTGGGGGTCGTCGGTTGCGGCCTCATGGGGTCGGGCATCGCCGAGGTGTGCGCCCGGGCCGGGCTCGACGTCGTGGTCCGGGAGGTCAATCAGGCCGCCCTCGACGCCGGCCGGCAGCGGATCGAGACTTCGCTCGACCGCGCCATCAAGGCCGGCAAGCTGGAGGCGGTCGATCGGGATGCGGCCCTGTCCCACATCCGCTTCACCACCGACTTCGCCGACCTGGCCGACCGCCAGCTGGTGGTGGAGGCGGTCGTCGAGAACGAAGCCGAGAAGCTCGCCGTCTTCGCCAGCCTGGACCAGGCGATCGAGGACGACGAGGCCGTGCTCGCCTCCAACACGTCATCGATCCCGGTCATGAAGCTGGCCATGGCCACCCGCCGGCCGGCCAACGTCCTCGGCCTGCACTTCTTCAACCCGGTGCCGGTCATGCACCTGGTCGAGCTCATCCCCTCCCTGCTCACGGCCCAGGAGACGTCGGAGCGGGCCGAGGCCTTCGCCGGAACCGTTCTCGGCAAGCGGGTGATCCGCTCCAAGGACCGGGCCGGGTTCATCGTCAACGCCCTGCTGATCCCCTACCTGCTCTCGGCCATCCGCATGCTCGAGTCGGGCTTCGCCACCGCCGAGGACATCGACTCCGGGGTGGTCGAGGGCTTGCGCCACCCGATGGGTCCCCTTGCTCTCACCGACCTGATCGGCCTGGACACCACCATTGCCGTGTCGCAGTCGCTCTATGAGGAGTTCAAGGAGCCGCTCTACGCGCCCCCGCCGCTGCTGTCGCGAATGGTCGAGGCGGGCCTCCTCGGCCGTAAGGTTGGTCGCGGCTTCTACGACTACCACCGCTAGGGACGGGAATTGACACAATGACGGCTGGTCCTATGAGTGACGTGCCCGATCCCTGGAAAGCGCAACTGGAGGCGTTCGGCAACTTCGTCCGGACGCAGCGCCAGCTGGCCAAGCTCTCCCTGCGCGAGATGGCCGAGCTGGCCATGGTCTCCAATCCCTACCTGTCCCAGATCGAACGGGGGCTGCACGAGCCGTCGATCCGCGTGATCCGCTCGATCGCCAAGGCCCTGGACATCTCGGCCGAGACCCTGCTGGCCCAGGTCGGGCTCATCGACGAGAACCAGCCTGACGGGCGGGTGCCGGGGGCCACGGAAGCGGCCATCTCCGCCGACCCCTACCTGACCGAGGCCCAACGCCAGGCGCTGCTGGCCGTCTACCGCTCCTACGTGGCCGAGAGCCGGGGCCAGGCCCGCAAGGCGGGCGACGGAGCCGCGACCACCGAACCCGAGGCCAAGGACAAGTAGCGGCCGGTCAGCCGGCGTCGAGCGCCTGGCGGATCTCGGCTGTGAACTTGCCCGCCTGCTCGGGCCCGCCGCCCTCCAGCAACCGGCGGACGAGCGCGCTGCCGACGATCACGCCGTCAGACGCCGAGGCGGCGTCCACCGCGTGCTCGGGCGTGGACACCCCGACGCCGAGGAGGACGGGCAGGTCGGTCACCGCCTTGAGGCGCCGGCCCATCTCCAGGGCCCGGTTGGACAGAGTCGTCCGCTCCCCGGTCACCCCCAGCAGCGACACGCCATAGACGAAGCCCCGGGACCGGGCGCAGATCCGGGCCAGCCGCTCGTCCGGGGTGGTCGGGGCCGCCAGGAGCACCGTCTCCACCCCGCAGGCGTCGGCCGCCACGGCCCAGTCGCCGAGCTCGTGGAGGGGGAGGTCGGGCACGATGGCCCCGTCGATGCCGGAATCGCGCAGGGAGGCGGCGAACCGCTCCAGACCCATATGGGCCACGGGGTTGTAGTAGGTCATGACGGTGAGAGGGATGCCCACGTCCACCTTGGCCACGTCGGCGATGATGCCCGCCGGGGTGGCGCCGATCTCCAGCGCCCGCCGGGACGCCTCCTGGATGACCCGGCCGTCCATCACCGGGTCCGAGAAGGGGACGCCGATCTCGATGGCGTCGGCCCCGGCCTCGGCCACCGCCCGGACGACGTCGAGCCAGGCGGAACCCAGGCCGCCGGTGACGTAGGGCACCAACAGCTTGGCTCCGCCTTCCCGGCGGGCCCGGAGGTGCGCTTCGAGGTTCATTCGACGGGCTCGCCGAGGTGCTCGGCGACCTGGGACGCGTCATTGTCGCCTCGGCCGGAGAGCGTGAGCAGGACGGTGGATCCGGCCGGGATCTCGCCGCCCGCCTCCTGGGCCAGCCAGCCGATGGCGTGGGCGGGCTCGAGCGCGGGCACGATGCCCTCGGTGGCCGACAGGAGCTTGAAGCCCTCGAGGGCCAAAGCGTCGGTGGCGTGGGCGTAGGTGGCCCGCCCGGCGGCGGCCAGGGCGGCGTGCTCGGGCCCGGTACCCGGGTAGTCGAGGCCGGCCGAGATGGAGTGGGCTTCCCGGATCTGGCCGTGTTCGTCCTGGAGGTAGAACGAGCGCGCACCGTGGAGCACCCCGGGGACCCCCCGGGCGATGGAGGCCCCGTGGCGGCCGCTCTCGAGCCCGTCGCCACCCGCCTCCACCCCGATCAGGCGGGCCTTGGTGTCGACGAAGCCGGCGAACGTTCCCATGGCGTTCGAGCCCCCGCCGACGCAGGCCACCACCACATCGGGGTCGGCGCCGCCGAGCAGTGCCCGGCACTGCTCCCGGGCCTCGTTGCCCACCACCCGCTGGAACTCCCGCACCATCCACGGGTAGGGGTGGGGCCCGACCACCGAGCCGATGCAGTAGTGGGTGTCCTCCACGGTGGCCACCCAGTCCCGCAAGGCCTCGTTGATGGCGTCCTTCAGCGTGGCGCTCCCCGAGGTGACGGGGACGACCTCGGCACCGAGCAGCTTCATCCGGAAGACGTTGAGGGCCTGGCGCTCGACGTCCACGGCCCCCATGAACACCTTGCACTCCAACCCGAAGAGGGCGGCGGCGGTGGCCGTGGCCACACCGTGCTGACCGGCGCCGGTCTCGGCGATGACGCGGTTCTTGCCCATGTCCCGGGTGAGGAGAGCCTGACCGAGCACGTTGTTGATCTTGTGGGAGCCGGTGTGGGTCAGGTCCTCCCGCTTGAGGATCACCCGGATCCCGAGCTGCTCGGACAGCCGGGCGCATTCGGTGATCGGTGTGGGCCTGCCGGCATAGCTGGTGAGCAGTGCGGCCAGCTCGTCCCGGAACCGGTCGTTGGACCACGCCTCCCGGAAGGCGACGTCGAGGGCCTCGAGGGCGGGGACCAGCGTCTCGGGGACGAACTGGCCCCCGAATTCGCCGAACCGGCCCCGGGCATCGGGCTCGGGCCCGGGCGGGCCGAGGACCACCGGCATCCCCCGGACGGGCGGCGGCGCGCTCACTCTTCCTCCTGCCAGTCGTAGGGGGCGGCCCGGGTGGGCTCCCAGTCGGACTCGAGCTCCTCGCCGACCCGCTTGGCGGTCTCCACGAAGCGGCGCATCTTGGCCGGGTCCTTGCGGCCCGGGGCCGCTTCCACGCCGCTGGCCGAGTCGACCCCCCAGGGCCGGACCTTGCGGATGGCCTGCTCCACGTTGTCGGCGTTGAGCCCCCCGGCCAGCATGAGGCGGACCCCGTCGGGGGCACCTTCGGCCAGGGACCAGTCGAAGACGGTGCCCGAGCCGGGCTCGGGGGCGTCGAGCAGGACGACGTCGGGGGCCCCGGCGCCGGTCATGGCCTCACCCAGCCGGGCGTCGCCGGCGGGCAGGGCCCGGATGAGGAACTTCACCCGCTGTCGCACGAGGCGCACGTCGGCGGCGGTCTCCCCGCCGTGGAGCTGGGCTCCGTGCAGGCCGCAGCGGCCCACGATCTCGATCACCTGCTCGGGACGCTCGTCCCGAAACACGCCCACCGTGACCACCTCAGTGGGGAGGCGCTTCACGATGTCACGGACGACCTCGGGGTGGACCCGCCGGGGGCTGGGGGCGAAGACGAAGCCGACGGCGTCGGCGCCGAGCGCCACGGCGAGCAGCGCGTCGTCTTCGGTCGTCACCCCGCAGATCTTCACGAACAAGTTGTCGGTTCCCCCATCGGGTCGTGTCGGTGGGCCGGCTACACGTCGACCAGGCGGCCCTGGAGGTAGTCGTCGTAGGCGCCGAGGTCGAGCAGGCCGTGTCCGGAGTAATTGAACAGGATGACGCGCTCTTCACCCGCCTCCCGGGCGGCCAGGGCCTCGTCGATGGCACCGCGGACGGCGTGCGCCGTCTCGGGCGCCGGGATGGGGCCTTGGGCCCGGGCGAACTGGAGGGCCGCCTCGAACACCTTGCCCTGAGGGTAGGCCACCGCTTCCATCCAGCCGTTCTTGACGAGGTTGCAGATGATGGGGGCGTCACCGTGGTAGCGGAGCCCGCCGGCGTGGATGGGCGGCGGGATGAAGTCGTGCCCCAGGGTGTACATGAGGATCTTGGGGGTCATGCCGGCCTCGTCGCCGAAGTCGTACTCGAAACGGCCCTCGGTCAGCGTCGGGCAGGCCG
>JBOGFO010000050.1:0-4528 GCA_050743445.1 Acidimicrobiia bacterium | reverse complement strand
CGCTCGAGGTGGGCCTGAAGATCCCGGGTGGGGCGGCCGACACACTGGCCGCCCTCGACGGGGTGGAGATCGAGGTGGAGCGGCGCAGTGACGTGGTCGTCCCGGCCCTGGAAACGCCCCCGTCCTTCAAAGTCGCGACTCCAATAGAGTGAGCCGGCGAACAGCCCGAGGCACGGAGGCCCGATGAACATTCCCGAGGACCTGCGCTACACGAGCGAGCACGAATGGGTCCGCGTGGATGGCGGCCTGGCCCGGATCGGCATCACCGACTATGCCCAGGATGCCCTCGGCGACGTCGTCTACGTCTCCCTCCCGGAAGTCGACTCCAACGTGGCCGCCATGGCGACCTGCTGCGAGGTCGAGTCCACCAAATCCGTCTCCGAGGTGTTCGCCCCGGTCACCGGCCGGGTGGCGGAGGTCAACGAGGACCTGACCGACGCCCCCCAGACCATCAACGAGGACCCCTACGGTCGGGGGTGGATCTTTGCGGTGGAGCTGGCGGATCCCGCTGAGGTCGACGGCCTCATGGACGCCGCCGCCTACCGCGCTCTGGTCGAAAAGCTCTGAAGCTGTAGTTCAAGTCGAGACCTTGTTTGTAAGCGTCAGGACTCGTCGGTACCCTTGCCGGCGGAATGTTCTGCAACCAGTGCGGTCACCGCAACGCCCCCGGGTCGAACTTCTGCTCCTCCTGCGGAGCCGCGCTCACCCTTGCGCCGGGTGACGACAGCACCGACACGATCGTCTTCAACCCGGCCGAGGAGCGTGAGCTCGACGACCAGCTGGCCATCTCCCTGGAGGAGCTTCCCGAGGGTGTCGGGATGCTCCTGGTCCAGAAGGGCCCCAACGCCGGCAGCCGGTACGTCCTCGACGCCGAGGTGACCCGGGCGGGGCGTCACCCCGACTCGGACATCTTCCTCGACGACATCACCGTGTCCCGCCGCCACGCCGAGCTGACCCGCGGCGGCGACGGCTATGTCCTGCGGGACGTGGGCTCGCTCAACGGCACCTACGTCAACCGGGACCGGGTCGAGGAGTCGAAGCTCGTCCATGGCGACGAGCTCCAGATCGGCAAGTTCAAGCTCGTCTTCCTCACGGGGCCCTGATCCTTGGCCGGGGAAGCTAAGTCCCACTCCATCGGAGAGGTCCTCGACGAGCTGGTGGGGGAGTTCCCCGACATCAGCGTGTCCAAGATCCGCTTCCTCGAGGCTCAAGGCCTGGTCACCCCGGGGCGGACCCCGTCCGGCTACCGGCAGTTCTCCGAAGCGGACGTCGCCCTGTTGCGCTGGGTGCTGGCCCTCCAGCGGGAGCACTACCTCCCGCTGAAGGTCATCCGCCGGAAGCTCAAGGACGGCGAAGGGCCGTGGAGCACACCGGCGCCGGCCGCCGACGCGGCCCCCGTCGAGGAGGCACCGCCCCCGCCCGAGGCGCCGCCGGCCGACACCATGCCGGCGGCGTGGTACCTCGAGGAGGAGGCGCCGGGGCTCGAACCGCTGCCCGAACCGGTCGCCACCCGTCCGATCCCTCCCGGGCCGGCGGTGGTGGGGGACCTGTGGTCGGTGGCCCCGCCCGGGCGGACCTGGACGGCGGCCGAGCTGGCCAAGGAGGTCGGCCTGGAGGAGAGCGCCATCGCCGAGCTGGCTTCCTTCGGGCTGCTGCCCGAGGAGGGAGGCGGCCTGGGGGAGGAGTCGCTGCGGGCCGCCCGGGCCGCCGCTGCCTTCTTCCGCTTCGGCGTCGAGCCCCGCCACCTGCGCATGTACAAGACCTTCGCCGAGCGGGAGGCGGCGCTCTTCGAGCAGGTGATCATGCCCATGACCAACACCCGCCAGGAGGGCTCCCGGCGCCGGGCCCGCGAGGCGCTGGCCGAGCTGGCCCACCTGGGTCAGGCACTGCGGCTCTCGATGCTGCGGACCGCCCTCGGTCCGCCCCCGGGAGACTCGTAGCGTGGCGACTCGGCTCTGGATCGGGCCTGAGGGCCTGGCCGAGACGGTGGCGCGGCTGGCCGGCGAGATCGACCGGGACCATCCCGACGGTGTGGTGCTCGTCGGGGTGCTCAAGGGCTCCCTGTTCTTCCTCGCCGATCTGGTGCGGGCCATGACGGTCCCCTGCGAGGTCGACTTCATCGCCATCTCCCACCTGACGCCCGGCTCGGGGCGGGTCCGGATCGTGAAGGACCTCGACATGGACATCGCCGGCCGGAACGTGGTGGTGGTGGAGGACATCGTCGACACCGGCCTGACCCTGTCCTACCTGCTGGGCCAGCTCAACACCCGGAACCCGGCCAGCCTCACCGTGTGCGCCCTCCTCGACCGCGCCCGGCGCCGCATCGTCCCCCTCCCCACCCGCTATTCCGGCCTGGCCATCGACGACGAGTTCGTCATCGGCTACGGCCTCGATTACGGGGAGCGCTACCGCAATGTCTCGGGGTTGGCGGTGGGCGATCTGCGGGTCCTGGAGCGGGACCCGGAGGCCTACGTGACCGACTTCTTCGGGCGCTCGGAACCCCTTCCGTGAGGTCGGGCGCCCGGGAAGTGGATGCTAGGGTGGCCTTCGGACTGGAGGCAGGCGCGTGATCCGTCTTTCCCTTGTGGGCGTTCGAGTTGAGGTCCCGAGCAACCAGCCCATCGTGCTCCTGAGAGAAGAGGCTCCGGGCCGGCGCTACCTCCCGATCTTCATCGGTCAGCCGGAGGCCACGGCCATCGTCTACGCCCTCCAGGGCATGGAGAGCCCCCGGCCCATGACCCACGATCTCTTCAAGAACACGCTCGAGACGCTGGCCGCCCGCATCGACAAGATCGTGATCACCGAGCTCAAGGACGGCACCTTCTACGCCGAGCTCGAGGTCCTCCAGAACGGGGGGCGCCACCGCATCTCCTCCCGGCCGTCGGACGCCATCGCGCTGGCCGTCCGCTACGAGGAGCCCGTCCCGATCTACGCCCACGACGGGGTGCTCGAGGAAGCCGGCGTCGTCTTCGAGAGCGACGACGAGGAGGAGCAGGTCGAGCAGTTCCGGGAGTTCCTGGAGCGCGTCCGTCCCGAGGACTTCGCTCCGTAGTTTCCCCAAGGTCACCCGGGGGTTCGTTGACTGCTCACCCTGCGCAGGTATAGTTGACACTTGCGTAACTACGCCTCTGTGAGTCGCGGGAAGGTCCCGAGCCGGGGAGGCAACGAGGAGGCCGAACTCCGATGGCCATGACCGGTTTCCGGGGGCCGCAGGTCTGCAAGATCGTCGGCATCACCTACCGCCAGCTGGATTACTGGGCGCGTACCGACCTCATCCGTCCCTCCGTGGCCGATGCCCGGGGGAGCGGTACCCAACGGCTGTACTCCTACCGTGACCTCGTCGAGCTGAAGGTGATCAAGCACCTGCTCGACGCCGGCATCTCGCTGCGGACGGCCCGCACGGCCATCGAGTACCTGCGCGGGCACCTGGGGGAGGAGCTGGCCTCGGCCAGCCTCGTCATCAACGGCAGCAAGTCGCTGCTGGCCCGCTCCGGCGAAGAGGTCATCGACCTGGTCCGCCAAGGCCAGGGCGTGCTCAACATCCTGCCGATGGCAGGAATGCTGGAAGAGCTGGACGGCAAGATCCACGAGCTCGAGCCGAGCATCATCAACGTCCCCGGTCACGGGGTGACGGTGGGTGGCCGGCAGGCGGCCGAGGGAGGGTAGCCATCACGGAGGAGCCCCTGCCCCACGAGCAGGTCCGGTTCGCTCACAACTCCGAGCGCCAGTTCGCGCGGCTGCTCGACTTCTACGGCATCGCCTGGGATTACGAGCCCCGGACGTTCACGCTCGAGCGGGACAAGGAGGGGAACCCCGTCCAGGCGTTCACCCCCGACTTCTACCTCCCGGCCTATGACCTCTACATCGAGATCACCACGCTGAACCAGAAGCTGGTCACGAAGAAGAACCGCAAGGCCCGGCGCCTGAAGGAGCTCCACCCGGAGGTCAACATCCGGGTCTTCTACCAGCGGGACTATCTGAGCCTGCTGATGAAGTACGGCCTGGAGCCGCCCTCCCAGCTGGTGGGGGAGGCGGACGCCCCGCCCTTCTGGCTGGCCGAACCCCAGGCGGCGCCGCCGCCCGAGCCGGACATCGTCGCCGAACCCGAAGGCGAAGGCCGGCGCCGCCGGCGCCCAAAGAGCGCGTAGGGGACTTCTCCCGCTCACCTAGGCTCGCCGGCATGTCCGACGACGCCGTGCTCCGCCACAGCCTGCTCGATGCCGAGCACCGCGCTCTCGGAGGGCGCATGGTGCCGTTCGGGGGCTGGGACATGCCCCTGCGCTACGGCTCCACCCTGGTGGAGCACCGCGCCTGCCGGGAGGGGGCGGTGGTCTTTGACGTGTCCCATCTGGGCTCCGTCTGGGTCCGGGGCCCCGGCGCCTTCGCCGCCCTCCAGGGGCTGCTGACCAACGATCTGCGGCGGATCGAAGCCGGCCAGGCGCAGTACACGCACCTGCTCGACGCCGGCGACGCCCACGTCGTCGACGACATCATCGTGTGGTGGGTCCGGGAGGACGAGTTCCTCGTC
>JBOGFO010000049.1:0-2197 GCA_050743445.1 Acidimicrobiia bacterium | reverse complement strand
GTCCCCTCCAAGACCATCCTCGAGGCCGGCGCGGCGGGGAAATCCTTCGCTGCGGCGATGCTGGCCGCCCGCCGGGCGGTCGACAACATCGCCGCCCGCGAGGACGACGACGTCTTCGGCCGGGAGGGCGTCGAAGTGCTCCACGGCTGGGCCGCCTTCCGGGCCCCCGGCGAACTCGACGTGGACGGGACGGTGCTGCGATCCCGGCGCTTCGTGATCGCCGCCGGCGCCGAGCCGGCGGTGCCGCCCGTCGCCGGCCTCGCCGATATCGGCTACCTCACCAACGAGAACGTCTTCGACCTCGCCGAGCTGCCCCCGTCCCTGGCCGTGCTCGGCGGCGGCGCCATCGGCTGCGAGCTGGCCCAGGCCTTCCGCCGCCTCGGCGCCGAGGTCACCGTGATCGAGGCCCTGGACCGGCTCCTGCCCCGGGAGGAGCCCGAGGCGTCCGCGGTCGTCGCCGACGCACTGGTCGCCGAAGGCATCCAGCTGCGACTGGGCCAGAAGCTGGTACGAGCCGAACCCCTGGAAGCCAAGGGAGCGGCCCGGCTCCACCTGGAGAGCGGCGACGCGGTGGCCGCCGACCGGGTGCTGGTGGCCGTGGGCCGGCGGGGGGCCACCGCCGGCCTGGGCCTGGAGGCGGCGGGCGTGGCCACCGATCGGGGCTTCGTACGCGTCGATGATCGGCTGGCCACCACGGCGCCCGGCATCTGGGCGGTGGGCGACGTGACCGGCGCGCTCCAGTTCACCCACGCCGCCGACGAGATGGGCCGCGTCGCCGTCGCCAACGCCCTGTCCCGCAGGGGCCGGCGGAAGTTCGACGCCTCGGCCGTCCCCTGGGTGACCTTCACCTCGCCCGAAGTCGGCCGGGTCGGGATGACCGAGGCCGAGGCCGCCGGCCACGGCGGGCGGGTCGCCTTCCTGCCCATGGTCGAGGTGGACCGGGCGGTGGCCGCCGGCAGGACCCTGGGTTTCGTCAAGCTCATCGCCGGACCCCGCCAGGTGCTGGCCAACGCCGGCGGCGGGCGGATCCTGGGCGCCACGGTGGTGGCCGAGCGGGGCGGCGAGTTGGTACACGAACCGGCCCTGGCCATGCGGACCCGCATGTTCACCGGCCGCCTGGCCCAGGCGGTGCACGCCTATCCGACGTGGTCGATGGCCATCCGCCAGGCCGCCACCCAGTTCTTCATGGAGATCGACGGCCGCCGCGCCCGGCCGGCGCAGCCGGACCCCGGGTGACCGGTGAGGCACCATGGGGGCGCTCAAGATGACGGCGACGGGAGGAACAAACATGGACGTCGGTGAGCGCATCCCCGACATCGAACTCCGCACGGCCGACGGCGAGGGGGTGCTGCTTTCCCGGTACCTGGACCGCCCGACGGTGATACAACTTCCCCGCTACTACGGGTGAATGCCCTGTCGCGACATGCTCTCGCAGTTGCGGGAGGCTCACCACGAGATCGTGTCCCTGGGGGCGGGAGCCCTGGCCGTAGCCACCGGCGCCGACTTCCAGGCCCAGCAGCTCATGCGGGACGGCCTGCCCTTCCCGGCCCTACTCGACCCGGACAAGAACCTCTATCGCGCCCTGGGGATCCCGCGGATCCCCTGGGACCAGTGGGTCCGGCCCTCCACCTGGAGGCTGTACTTCAGGTCGATCCGCCGCGCCCGTCAGGGCCGCCCGACCGGTGACATCCTCCAGGCCCCCGGCATCGTGGTCCTCGACGCCGGGGGCACCATCCGATACCTCCACCGAGGCACAACCCTGGGCGACTACCCCCCACTCGCCGAAGTCATCGAAGCGCTGAGAGCAGTGGTTGCCACCTGACTCAGCCGGGCAGACCGAACGTGCACCTTCCCCGGCAATGCCTCCCTCCGGACGTCAACGACCAGGTGGGCTCATGGCTCGTGGCGTTCGATGCGCACGCCACGCCAGAACGCCACGTGGTTCTTGATGCGCCGGGCGAGGAAAGTGGGCCGCCGGTAGTACCAGGCGGCGTCGGGATTCACGTTTCCGTCGACCTGGAGCGTGTAGTAGCGAGCCATCCCCTTCCAAGGGCACAGGGAGCGGCTGCGGCTCTCCACGAGGTACTCCTGCCGCACCGCTTCGGGGGGAAAGTAGTGGTTGCCTTCCACGACCACGGTGCGAGGCGCCTCCGCCACGACGACCCCGTTCCATACGGCCCGGGTCACGCTGGGCTCC
>JBOGFO010000048.1:0-2786 GCA_050743445.1 Acidimicrobiia bacterium | reverse complement strand
GTGCCCGTCCACCGGGGCCAGCCGTAGAGACGAAGCACACCGGCCGCCGGTCGCCCTCCAGCATCGAAGAGGCGGCCCCGGGACAGGATGGACGAGGAGAGGGTGGCACTGTCAGCCACCGGCGGGGTCGAGGCTTCAACACTCGCCTGGGCGCGGTCCGGCACGAGCAGGGCAGCAAACAAGATGAGGGCGACAGCAACCGATGGTGTCAGCCGAGGGCGCATCCGTGATCCTCCCGGTGGGCAGGCCTCCGACCGGATGAACGTGCCAAAGCACCCATCATGACGCGAACCGGACGAAACCCCGCGGCGCACACCCAGCACGTTTCGGCCGGAGGCGGCGGTTCCGGCGTTCGTCCGGAACGCCTGTCGTTCCGGAGGAACGCAGGAATGGTGGCAAGGGGGCGGAGGCGCCTCATCCCGCCAACTCCGTGGAACGACCCGGCGGCACTACTCGCCAGAGGGCGGCTGAGGGCCGTCGGCCATGTTGGCGCCGGACGGATAGTCACGGGTGGGGCGAACGGGCACACCCGCGGCGGCGAGGACGGGGAGAGCCGGTTGGGCATCCATGCGCACGACCATGGTTCCCGGCAGGTCGGCGGGCGCACAGGAACGGACCGAGTCCGCCAGGTGACGGCACCAGTCCGGCGGGGCGTCGGCCACCACGAAGACCGATCTCGGAACGCGGTTCTCGCCGTCGAGCAGCCAGGTGCGGCGCTCATAGGCGGGGAAGAGGGACACGGCCTCGTCCCACTGCCCGGCGCAGGCGTAGGCGGCAATCCGGTCGGTGAGGAACACCGCCAACGTTGCTCCCACCCGTCCCATGGTCTCGTTCAGGGCCTCGCACCGTTGCACGACGCCCTGTACGGGTACCACCGCCGCCACGCGCACCTCGGTAGCCACCCGGTCGATCTCCCCCAGATGGTCCTCGAAACGTCCTGCCCGCCAGGAGGCGGTGACCAGGGAGCCGGCCAGCACGGCCACGCCGGCGAAGGCAAGCGCCCGCCGGGTGCGACCGGCCGGCGCGGGCGGCCGGTCCTCACCGGCCAGCCAGGCCAGGCACCAGACCAGGAGCGGCACGGCGAAGAGCAGCCGCCCGTAGCCCAGGTAGGCAGAAGCGGTGCCGTCGAGGGCCTTGGGCGTGGCCAGGGTGGCGGCGACTCCAGCCATCCCGGCGAGCCCGGCGGTGGCGGCCGCGAATCGGCGCCGGGCGAGGAGCACCGCGACCACGCAGACCAGGGCGGCGATGGGCAGCCACCAGTAGGGAAGGAGTTGGGGGGCCAGGGGACGGAAGTACCGGCCCAGGTGCTGGCTGGACTCGGCCAGAATGTCGAGGTCGAGACGGATGACGGCCGCCTGGTGGAGGTCCATGTACGGGCGGGACCGGTAATAGCCGGCCGTGGCCGCCGTCCACAGGAGCGCCGGGACGAGGCCCGCGGCGCCGGCCAGGAGGGCGGCCCGGCAGCGTCGCTCCCGGAGCACCGCGAAGCCGAGGAGCGGCAGTACCAGGAGGGCCGCCCCGAGATCCCACATCACACCGAGGCCGGCCAAACCCGTCCCGAGGCCGACGAGCACGGGCCGTCCCCGGCTGCGGAGCAGCGCCGCCGCTCCGACCGTGGCGATGAACATCCCCCCCGTCCGGCTCGGCATCTGGGCGCCCACGAGAAACGCCGTCGAGATCACCACCGGTGCGGCCAGAGCCGTGAGCGCCAGCAAGGGGCGACGCCGACCGGCGGTGACAGCCAGGACCAACCAACAGCCAACCATGAAGGCGGCCGTCACGAGCGGCAGTGCCGTTGGCAGCGACACCCCCACCCAGCGCAGGATCTCGGTGGGCGCCGCCTCGATGATCACGCCGTACGACTGGCCGTAAACATGCGGCTGAAAGAAGTCGAGCCGGCCGATGTCCCGGGCTGCCGCCCAGAACAGCGTGTGGTCCTCGTTGGCGACATACCGGTGGTGGCCGAACACCAGATGCGCCTGGTCGGCAGCAAGTATGACGGCTCCCGCGGCCAGGGCGGCGCGCCATCCCGGGAGGCGGAGACGGCCTCGATAGCCCGCTCGAGGAAAGGGACGGCTCACTGGCGGGAGATGCCCTCCATGAGGACACGGCCGCCACCGCCGTCGACGTAGATCTTCTGCCCGGTCAGGTAGCCTGCGGCCTCCGAGACGAGGAATCGCACGACACTGGCGACATCGTCGGGGCTGCACACCCGGCCGAAGGGGAAGTGGGCGTCGAGCGCCCGGATGTCGTCCGTGCCCAGGACCGACCGGACGAGGCGCTGACCCATGGCGGTGTCCACCAGCCCGGGGGCGACGACGTTGACATGCACGCCGTGGCCCAGCTCCTCTTTGGCCAGGGTGAAGGCCAGGGCTTCCAGCGCCGCCTTGCCCATGGCGTAGGGGGCGCTGTTGGCGGGGAACTCGCCGGCGATGCGCGAGGAGACCATGACGATGTCGCCCCGGGGTCGGGTCCGCATCGACGGGAGCACCGCTTGGCAGAGGTGGTGGGCACCGAGGGCATGGGTGCGCACCACCCGCTCCAGATCCTCGGGGTCGGTGTCGACGACGCTCTGGCCCCGGCTGGCGATGCCGGCGTTGTTCACCAGGATGTCCACGTAGCCGAAGTCGGCCAGGACCGCGTCGACCATCGCCCGGCACTCCTCGAACGAATCGACGGAGGCGCGGTATGCGGCGGCGCGCCGGCCGAGCTTGGAGATCTCGGCGACGGCGTCGCGCGCCGCGTCCTCGTCGCGGCGGTAGTTGACGGCGACGTCGGCCCCGTCC
>JBOGFO010000047.1:0-4795 GCA_050743445.1 Acidimicrobiia bacterium | reverse complement strand
TTTGTGGCCCTGTGAGGGCCACAAACGCTCCTGCCTTGAGCAGAATCAGTCGGAGGGCGGGGGTTCGGCCACCAGTCCGTACAGCACGAGGTCGGCGACGGCATCGGCGAAGCTCTCCACCGCGTCCTGGCTGACCGCCTCCTCACCCAGGACCCGCTCGATGACGGGCGCCATGAGGAAGAAGAAGGCGGGGATGGCGGCGAAGGAGTAGACGAGGGCCCGGGCGTCGACCTTGCGGAACGCGCCGGAGCGGATGCCCTCCTCCACCATGGCCTCCACCGCCTTGACGTAGGACAGCCCGAGGGCGCCGATGTAGCGGTCGGCGGTGGGGCCCCGCTCGAGGAGGATCTGGCCGATCACCATGCGGGGCAGGTGGCGGCGCTCACCGAGAGCGAGGATCGGGTCGCGCACCAGGCCCCGCATCTGCTCCGCCAGGGGACCCTCCTGGCGGGTGGTGGCGTCCATGACCCGGCGGACCTCGTCCAGGGCGTCCTCGAGGGCGGCGGTGAGCAGGCCGTCCTTGCTCCCGAAGTAGTACTTGACCAGGGCGACGTCACAGCCGGCCCGGGTGGCCACCTCCCGCACCGTGAGGCGCCCGGCGGGGCGGACGGCGAGGATGGCCTGGGCGGCCTCGATGAGGGCCCGGCGGGCGTCCCCCTCCGGGCGTCGCCCCCGGCGAACGGGCGGGTTCTCGGCGTTCTCGGCCATCACCCGTCACTGTACGGGACGAACTGCGCGATTCCGGCGAGCCGGTCATTTGACACCATGTGCCGACTCAACATATGTTGAGCAACGTTGCTCATCAGATGTTGAAGACGCGACAACGACGGGAGGACGAGAGATGGCGAGGCGCAAGCGGCGTTCCGGGCGACGCATGGGAGTCCTGGACTTCTGCCAGAACCTGATGGACGACACCAAGGATTTCATGGACGACAGCATCGACCGCATCCGGGACGACGACCGGGACGATGATCTCTCGGACGACGTCGACGAGCTCAAGCAGGCCATCGCCGACCTCAACGCCAAGCTCGACCAGCTGGCGGCCCGCAAGTAACGAGCAGGAGACACCGACATGAGCAAGCGCAGGCGCGGCCGGCGCATGGACGTCCTGGACTGGTGGCAGTCCGTCCTCGACGAGACCAAGGAGTTCGTCGACGACAGCATCGACCGGATCCGGGACGACGACGACGAGGAGCTGGAGAGCGAGGTCGACGAGCTGAAGAAGGCCGTGGCCCAGCTCAACACCAAGCTCGACCGGCTGCTGGCCGCCCAGGCGCCGGCTCCGGACGCCACGCCGGCGGCCACCGCGGCCGCCAACCCTTCGGGCGAGGAGGTCGCGATCGACACACCGGCCCCGGCCAAGGAACAGGCCCCGGCCAAGGAACAGGCTTCAGGCACGGACCGGGAGAAGGAGAGCCACAAGTCATGAGCCAGCGCCGGCGGGTCAAGCGAACGGGAGTCCTCGACTTCTGGCAGAACATCCTCGACGACACCAGGGACTTCGTCGACGACAGCATCGACCGCGTCCGCGACGACGACCGTGACGACGACGTGTCCGACGACATCGACGAGCTGAAGCAGGCCGTCGCCGAGCTCAACGCCAAGCTCGACCGCCTGGTGTCGGAGCAGTCGGAGCAGTCGAAGACGTAGGTCAGGGGCTGGTCTTGCGGCGGTGGTCCAGCCACAGGGCCGCCGCCCCCAACCCCAGCATGAGGCGGCGCATCTTCTTGGCCCGGACGTCCTCGCGCGCCTCTTGGAGCCAGGCGGAGTCATCCCGGGTGCGCAGCACGTACTGACCGTTCATCACGGACTGAGCCAGGTACCGGACCTGCTCGGGCACGGAGATGTAGGCCTGGAAGGCCTCGTTGGCCACCCGGAGGAGCTCCTGCTGGGAGGTGAGCTTGCCGGCCTGATCCCGCAGGATGCCGCCCATCACGTCCTCGAACACCTCGAAGGTGTTGAGCTCGGGGGCGAAGATCCGCAGCGAGCCCTCCATGTTGGCGGAGGCCTTGCCGAACAGGGCGATCCCGGGGTTCACGGCGATTCCCCGGCGGGAGCAGAAGACCAGGAACTGGTTGAAGTTGGTGCCGAACTCCATGTCCTGGAGCTTGACGTTGGCCACGGTGGGGATGTAGCGCTGCATGTCGCCCAGGAACCCGGACACGTCCGCCCGGGGCGTCACGGAGCCGAGCTCGAGGGCGGCCCGGCCCGCCACCTCACCGTCGTTGACGGCCATGGCGATCATGAAGCGCGTGTAGCCCAGGGCCGTGCGCCGGTCGACCTTGCCGATGATGCCGAAGTCGATGACGGTGGCCGGCTCGCCCGGGCAGACGAAGATGTTGCCGGGGTGGGGATCGCCGTGGAAGATCCCGTCGACCAGCAGGCCCCGGAAGAGCATCTCGCAGATCTGGCGGCCGATGGTCTCCCGCTCGTCCTTCGTGAAGTCCTTGATGATCGCTTCCCGGATCGACACCCCGGGGGCGAGCGACATGATGAGGACCTCGCGGGTCGCCTTGTAGACCTCGGGGACCTCGATGTTGTCGTAGCGGTCGAGCAGCTCTTCGAAGTCCTCGATGTTCTTGGCCTCGGCGGTGAAGTCGATCTCGGGCCGCATGGCGCCGAAGATCACCTCGAGCATGGCTTCGGGCTGGAAGATCTCGGCGACGTCCGGCATCCGCTTCATGGCCAGCTTCACGGCCTGTTCCAGGATCTCCATGTCCAGCTTGGTCGAGGCCGCCACCCCGGGCCGCTGGATCTTGACCGCCACCTTCTTGCCGTTCTTCAGCGTCCCGGAATACACCTGGGCGATGGAGGCGGCCCCGATGGGGTGCTCGGTGTCGAAGTCCTTGAACCGGTTGCGCCACGACATCCCCAGGTTGGCCACCATGACGGGCTCGAACTCGGGGAAGGGCCGGACGTTCACCTCCTCGTGGAGGTCCTGGAGGGCATCGATGACGGTCTGGGAGACGATGTCGGGCCGCGTGGAGAGCAACTGGCCGACCTTGATGTAGAGCGGGCCGAGCTCCTCGAGGGTGCGGCGCAGGCCGATGGCGCGCATCTTCTCGAAGACCTCGGGGTCCTCCACGCCGTTGCGGCTCCGCTGCCAGCGCAGGCGAACCTCCTCGCCCATGAGCGCCCCGAGGGTCGTCGCCACCTCCATCACCCGCTGGCTCTTTTTCATCGCCCGTTGAGCCTAGGTGGTGCGGGTCCACCGTTCGGGTCTACGCCGCCGGTAGCGTGGACTTCCGGGCTCACCCACCAGACAAGGGAGACGCCGGAAATGAACAAGAACGATCTGGTCAAGGCCATCGCCGAGGAGACTGGTCAGACAGCCACCGCCGTCGGCGAGATGCTCAACGCCTTCGAGTCAGTGGTCACCAAGGCCGTCGCCGGCGGCGACAAGGTGCAGCTTCCCGGCTTCCTCACCTTCGACCGGGCGGATCGGGCTGCCCGCACCGGCCGCAACCCGGCCACCGGGGCCGAGATCCAGATCCCGGCGTCCACTGTTCCCCGGGTCAAGGCCGGCAAGACCTTCAAGGACGCCGTCGCCTGACCGCTGGCCCTGGGCGTGCCCGTGACGTGTCGCGGGCACACTCAGGACATGGTGCCGACCGACGAAGAACTCCCGTCCCTCTCGCACGCCGAGCTAGTCGAGGAGGTGATTCGGCTGCGGGAAGGGATCCGACAGCACCGGGACAGCACCCTCGAGGATCAGCTTCCCGAGGCTCCCCGCGTCAGCATCGAATACGGTCGCTGACACCCGGCGGGGAGGTTCAGCGGCGATGGGGGAGATCGCGGATCGGTACCGGAGGCGGGCCGACGCCTTCGAACGCCTGGTGGCGCGGCGCGACCCGACCAGTGGGCGGACGCGTCGCCATGCGCGGCGTGGACGGCCCGGGACGTCGTGGACCACATCGCCTCGATGCACAGCGCCATGCTCCGGCCGCTGGGCCGGGAGCTCGATCCGGCCCTGACGGTGGCCGAGGACCCCCTCGGCGCCTTCCGGGCCGCCCGGGCCGCGGTGGAGGCGGTGCTCGACGACCCCGACCTCGCCGGAACGCCTTGCGATACGCCCACCGGCCCGCTGGCGGCGGCGGACCACATCGACCAGGTGGTGAGCAACGACCTGGTCTTCCACGGCTGGGACCTGGCCCGGGCCACCGGGCAGGACGACACGATGGACCCCGGGGACGTCGAGCGGCTGTGGGGGGCGACATCGGCCATCCCGGCCGAGGTGATGGAGCGGTACCGCACCCCCGGAGCCTTCGGCCCCGGCGTGGAGGTGTTCGGCCCGGAGGTGAAGGTCCCGGGCGAGGCCCCACTCCTGGACCGGCTGCTCGGCTTCCTCGGGCGCGATCCGGCCTGGACCCCGAAGGAGACCTGAAGAATGTCGAGGCTGCCGGCCATGCCGGAGGTCCTGGTGCTCACCACGGCGGAGGCGGACGGTCCGCTGCTGGACGCGATCCGGGAACTGCTCGACGACGCCTTCGCCGGAGCCTTCAGTCCCGAGGACTGGCAGCACACGATCGGCGCCTTCCACGCCATCGTGCGCGACGGCGATGCCGTCGTCGCCCACGCCGCCGTCGTACCCCGCACCCTGGAGATCGACGGCCGCCCGGTGCAGGCCGGCTACGTCGAAGGCGTCGCCACGGCACCGGCGAGGCAAGGTGAGGGCCTGGGTTCGGTCGTGATGACGGCGCTGGAGGACGTCCTGCGCCGGGAGTTCGAGATGGGGGCGCTGTCCACCGACCGTCACCGACTGGTAGGCCGTCCCCATTCCTGTGCGGGTTTTGCC
>JBOGFO010000046.1:0-5119 GCA_050743445.1 Acidimicrobiia bacterium | reverse complement strand
TCTTCCCACTCCTGGAGCTTGTCGTTGAAGACTTGGGCGTCGTCGATCACCACGCCGTCCAGGAGGCGGTAGAACTCTTCCTGGTCGATGCGGTGGGAGCGTTCCACTTTGCCGTTGAGGCGGGGGGTGGCGGGTTTGATGTAGACGTGGTCGATGCCTCGGTCGAGGACGTGCCAGTGGAAGCCGGCCTTGAACTCGGCGCCATTGTCCGTCTGGATCGAGTCGACCCGGAACGGGAGTTTCTCGAGGACGTAGTCGATGAACTGGATGGCGGTCTTCTGGGTGTTGCGGGGGTAGACCCGGAGGACCCGGATGCGGGTGCAGTCGTCGATGGCGGTGAACTGGTAGTGCTTCTTGCGGCCGCCTCCAATGGGTTCGATGAACTTGACGTCGACCTGGACCCGGTGGCCTGGGAGAGGCTGGCGGAGGTAGATGACCTTCCCGACGATCTCGGGCTTCGTCGCCCCCGGACTCACCAGCGGCGCCGACGAACCGTCCCGCAGCCCCTCCTCGCCCAGCTCCTCGAAGCGGTGGAGCCACTTGTAGAACGTCGGCCGGCTTATCCCGTAGTAGCGGCAAGGTCCGGGAGACGTTCCCCGTCACCTCCTCCGCATGACGCAGGACCGCCAGACGGTGCCGGATCTTCCGCTGCTGCTCTCTCTCGTTCATGGGCCTCTCTCTCACAAGAGACCCCAGGTGTAAACGACCTCCGTCAGTTCTAGAACACCTGGCCGAGGTGTCCCCGGCACGGCACCCACCCGATCTGGCCGGACCTCGTGGACGGCGCGGCAGTCTGGCAGTGCAAGGCGGACGGGTCCGTGCGAATCGAAGTTGGAGCTGCCTGATATCTGATCAGATATCATCGTGCGATGAACCCGATGCGAGTCCTGCGGGCCGTCGTGGGGATGAGCCAGGCCCGCCTGGCCGCGGCGGCGGGTACTTCGCAGCCCACCGTCGCCGCTTACGAGTCCGGGGCCAAGAGCCCGACCTGGCGAACGGTGGTGCGGGCTTCCGGCGCGGTGGGCATGGCGTGCTATCCGTGGGTGGGGCCGGCAATGACGCGCGACCAGCAACGGAGTTTGCTGCTCCACGTCGCCATCGCCACCGAGTTCGCGGCGCGACCGCAGCATGTGATCGAGGTCGCCCGTCGCAACCTGGCGGTGATGCGGAAGGCGGCACCCGGCGCCCATGCCCTCCTCGACGAGTGGGACGAGATCCTCCGGCTGCCCCCCACGCTCGTGGCGTCGCGCATGCTCGACCCAAGCTTCCGCGGACGTGACCTTCGCCAGGTCACCCCCTTCGCCGGGATTCTCGACGCACGCTCACGCGCCGCCGTCTACCGCGCCTTTGCTACGGCGGCATGAATCGGGAAGCCTTCGACCATGCGGTGCGAGCCGCCGGCGCAGTGCTCGGCGAGAACGAGGTACTCGTCATCGGCAGCCAGGCGTTGCACGGCTCGGTGGCCAGGAACCTGCCCCCCGAAGCCGAGCGGTCCGTCGAGGTGGACGTCGCCGCGCTGGACGATCCGGATGAACGGAAGGCCGATCTCATCGACGGATCCATCGGTGAGGCGTCGATGTTCCACGGGACCTTCGAGTTCTGCCGCGCCCTGGCCGAGCGGAATCTGGTGAAGGCGAAAACCCTCAGGGTCCGTCTCGCCGATCTGGTTGGAATCGCCGAGGAGGAACGCGCGCAGATCTCGCGTCTCATCGATTCGGCTTCGGGCTCATAACCTCGAAGCGAGGGTTCAGATGCGTCGTATGGTCGCAGGCCGTGGATGCATGGCCGGAAGACCCGACACACGACTGGCATAGGCACTTCCAGGTGGGTGACGTGGTGCGACTGGAAGATGGGCGAGTTGCCGTCGTCGTCTCCGTGCTCGACTACGCCCCTGAGCCGCCGTCCCGCTGGGAGTTGGTGGTCGAAACCATCGGCCCCTGGGGCGGGCCGGACCACTTCATCCAGGAGCCGTGGCACTGCCGGCCGGCCCCGGAGGCCAGAGAGGAGGCCCGCCGCCAGGGCCTCTGGGGAGGACCGAGCGGTCCATCCTGACCCATCCGTTCGGGCCGGCGCCTAAGGGTCGACGGAACACCACAATGAGCTGAAGGGGGAGGGGGTGCGAACCGCCGGCGGACTCAGGCGCGCAGTAGCGCCGAAGCGCCGTTCTGGGACGTTTCCGCGGAAACGTCCATGGGTCAAACGAACCGGCGTGGACCATGAGCCCCGGCGCTCCGTTTCTTCGGTGAGGGCAGGCGCGCAACCGGGGGCGAGGACGCCGAACGCGGCGACACTCATGTCCCGGGTCGACCCCGCCGAGGGATGATTCGCACCCGCCCGACCGCGAGCCTTCAGTGCCCGTCAGGGGCGCATCAGACATGCCCCCGAACGTCCCCCGTGCCTGGACGCGCAGTTGGGGCGTTGCGTCGATGCTGGCCTGCCGCGTCCGGAAGCTGGGTGTCAGTACTCGATCGACGAGTAGAGCATCAGCTTCTCCCGCTGGTGCTCGGCGTCGATCATGCGCACCGTTCCTGAGCGCGAGCGCATGGCGATCGACTGGGTGAGCGCCATCTCCCCCTCGTAGCGCACGCCGCGCAGCAGGTCGCCGTCGGTGATCCCGGTGGCGGCGAAGAAGATGTCGTCTCCCGTCACGAGGTCGTCGGTCGTCAACACCCGGTCGAGGTCGTAGCCGGCGGCGATGGTCTCTTCCCGCTCGGCGTCGCTGCGCGGAGCCAGGCGCCCCTGGATGGCCCCACCGAGGCACTTGATGGCACAGGCGGCCAAGACCCCCTCGGCGGTGCCACCGATGCCGATCAGGGCGTCGACGCCGGTTCCCACCCGGGCCGCGGTGATGGCGCCGCCCACATCGCCGGCGAGGATGATCTTGACCCGGGCGCCGGCCTCTCGGGCCTCGGCCACCAGCCGCCCGTGACGCTCCCGGTCGACGACGACGACGGTCAGATCCGGGATCCGGCAGTGCTTGGCCGCCGCGATCCGCCGCAGGTTCTCGGCCACCGGGGCGGTGATGTCGATCACGTCGCAGGCCTCCGAGCCCACCGCGATCTTCTCCATGAACCGGCACGGCCCGGCGTCGAACATGGACCCACGATCAGCAAGGGCGGCGGCGGACAGCGCCCCGTTCATGCCTTCGGCCGTCAACCGCTTGCCGTCGATGGCGTCGACGGCGATGTCCACCGCCGGGCCGCGGCCCTGGCCGATGACCTCACCGTGGTAGAGCACGGCGGCGTTGTTCTTCTCGCCCTCGCCGATGACGACCAGACCGTCCATCGGCAGCGTGCTCAGCATCACCCGCATCCCCCGGGCGGCCGCTTCCTCGGCGCTGAGCGGATCGCCCCGTCCCATCAGGCGGGCCGCGGCCAGCGCGGCCGCCTCGGTGATCCGGACGAGTTCGAGCCCGAGGTTGCGATCCGGCGCCCAACGGGCGGTCTCGTGGTCCGGAGCTCGCTCTCCGGGGAGGTCGGCCAAGCCGTCGTCGTAGGTCACGGCGCGCTCCTTTACCGGCCCGGCGCCCCCGTCGGGGCCGCTGATAGCTCTTTGGTCACCATGCCGACGAACGCCTTGGCGTCGCCGAACAGCATCAGGGTCTTCTCCATGTAGTACAGCTCGTTCTCGACACCGGCGAACCCCGGGGCCATGCCCCGCTTGATGACCATGACGCTGGCCGCCTTGTCGACATCGAGGATGGGCATGCCGTAGATGGGACTCGCCGGGTCGGTCCGGGCGGCCGGGTTGGTGACGTCGTTGGCGCCGATGACGAGGGCCACGTCCGCCCGGGGGAACTCGGAGTTGATCTCGTCGAGGTCGAGCATCCGGTCGTAGGGGATGTCCGCCTCGGCGAGGAGGACATTCATGTGCCCGGGCATGCGTCCGGCGACGGGGTGGATGGCGAAATGCACGTCGACACCGCGCCGGGTGAGGGCGTCATAGAGCTCCCGCACCTTGTGCTGCGCCTGGGCCACCGCCATCCCGTAGCCGGGAACGATGATCACCGAGGAGGACGATTCGAGGATGGAGGCCGCCTCCTCGGCACTGGCGCTGCGGACCGGCCGCTCCTCGATCTGGCCCTCCGTCACCTTGAGCTGGCCGAACCCGCCGAAGAGCACGTTGGTGAAGGAGCGGTTCATGGCCCGGCACATGATCACGGACAGGATGAAGCCGGAGGAGCCGTCGAGGGCCCCGGCGATGATGAGCAGCTTGTTGTCGAGGGCCACCCCCATGGCCGCCGCCGACAGTCCGGCGTAGGAGTTGAGCAGCGAGATCACCGTGGGCATGTCGGCCCCGCCGATGGGGACGATGAGCAGGACACCGAAGAGCAGCGACAAAGCGCAGAACACGGGGAACAGCCCACTGCGGCCGGGGTCGATGGCGAGGGTCACGCTGATGAGGACGGCCGCCGCGAACAGCGTCAGGTTGACGGCGTTCTGCCCCCGGTAGACGATCGGCCGGCCGGGCAGGATGCCCTGAAGCTTGCCGAAAGCCATGAGGCTGCCGGTGAAGGTCAGGAACCCGAACAGCACCTCGAAGGCCAGCGCCGCCATGATGAAGGCCGACAGCTCATCGGTGTGGAGGTAGTACTCCGAGGTGCCGACCAGGGCTGCCGCCAGCGCCCCGAAGGCGTGGGACAGGGCGGTCCGCTGGGGGACGGCGGTCATGGGCATGAACACCGCCAGCGGCACCCCGATGGCCGAACCGAGGACGAAGGCGACGAGGATCCACTCGTACTGGACGACCTCTTCCTTCAGCAGCGTGCCGACGACGGCCACGAGCATGCCGATCTCGCCGGCCTTCACCCCCCGCCGGGCCGTCGACGGGTGGGACAGCCACTTCAGAGCCAGGATGAAGAGGACGGCGGCGACGATGTAGCCGGCCTCGACGACGTTCTCGAGGTTCACTGGCCTGGTTCCCGCCGCTTGAACATCTTGAGCATCCGGTCGGTGATGAGGAAGCCACCGACCACGTTGGCGGTCGATGCCGTCACCGCGATCGTCCCCAGGACGGTGCTGAGCGTGCTCTTGTTCGACCCGGCGACCACGATGGAGCCGACCAGCGAGATGGCGGCGATGGAGTTGGTGAGCGACATGAGCGGCGTGTGCAGCAGCGG
>JBOGFO010000045.1:0-1578 GCA_050743445.1 Acidimicrobiia bacterium | reverse complement strand
ACGGTGGCGGAGCCGGAGCTGCCGTCCCCCCCGATATGGGACGCATCGTCGGAGGACCCCCTGTGGCGCCACCTTGGCCGGCGGGCCCAGCTGGGCGAGAAGGTGGCGGAGCTGGACCTGCTGTGCGCTGACGCGTTTGGCGCGTTCGAGCGGGCCACGACCCTGCAGAGCGAGTGGCGGGTGGCGCTCGAGCGGCTGGCCGTCGAGCGCCGCGCGGTCGTGCCGGGGTCCGCTTCCGGACCCGCGAGCAGGTCGAGATGGGTGTCGTTGCCAGTCACCGGACCCGGCGGCCTGGCCTTCTCCATGGTCGTCGATCCCGAGGCAGCAGACCCGCTGGCGGCGGGGCTGGCTGTGGGCGCAGCGTTCGACCAGCTGCTCATCGAGCTGATGCTGCGGGTCGTCCGACCCGGCGACGTCGTCGTCGACGTCGGCGCCCACCTGGGCCAGTTCTCGCTTCCTGCGGCCGCGGCAGGGTGCCAGGTGCTGGCGGTGGAAGCCTCCCCGCTCAACGCCGCCCTGCTGCGGGCCAGCGCGGCGGAGAACGGCTTTACCGGCATGCGGGTAGTGCAGGCCGCTTCCAGCGATCGCCCAGGCACGGTGAGCTTCCGGCCCGACGGGCCCTTCGGCCACGTGGCACTGGGTGCGGACGCAGGAGCGACCATCGACGTCCCGGCCGTGACCTTGGACGAAGTCCTCCAGGAGTTCGCGATGGGGCCGGTGGCGTTCGTGAAGATCGACGTGGAGGGCTCGGAGATCGCGACCCTGGCGGGCATGAACGCGCTCCTCTCCCAGCCCGACGGCCCGCCCGTGCTGATCGAGTCCAACGGGCACACGCTCCTCAAGTTCAGCGCCACGCCGCGTGATCTGCTCGGCCAGCTCGAGGACCTGGGCTACTCGGCCCACATCGTGGAGGCGCACCGGCTAATCGAGGCCCGGGCCACCGACTTCCAGCCGCAGACGATCGTCGACTACCTGGCAGTCAAACGCCTTCCACCCGGCGCCGAGCGCATCGAGGTGCAGCCGAGGCTCACCGTGGACGAGCAGGCGGCAAGGGTTGTGGCGGACGCCAGCCTGTACAACGAGGACCACCGGAAGTACATGGCGACGGCGCTCGAGAAGGCAGGCGACGAGCTGCTCACACGCCCGGAGGTCGTCGAGATCCTGGAGGCTTTGTTGACCGACCAGGTCGACGCCGTCGGGGCCGCAGCTGCCTGGTGGGCGGACCGCCGCCGGGCGATGGGAAGAATGTCCGAACGATCCGAGGAACGCTCATGACAATCCGGTCCTACGCTCAGAATTACGAGGACGTGCTGCTCACCCGGGTCTTCCCGCCGGGGCTCACGGGCTTCTATATCGACGTCGGGGCCAACGACCCCGTGCAGCACTCGATCACCAAGCGCTTCTACGACCAAGGTTGGCACGGCATAAACATCGAGCCTGCCCGGTCGCCGTTCGAGCGGCTCGTCGCCGCCCGCCCGCGGGATGTATGCCTGAACGTGGGCCTGTCCGACGAGCCGGGGCAGCTGTCGTTCTACGAGCTACCGGCGGAGTCGGTCGGGGGGTCCACCTTCTCGGCGC
>JBOGFO010000044.1:0-4577 GCA_050743445.1 Acidimicrobiia bacterium | reverse complement strand
TCGAGGAGGAGCCCGCCCTGTGGCCCACTCCTGAGCCCGGCCGGGCCTGAAATTCGACCGCTTCCGGGTCCGCCCGCCGCCCATACTGGCTCCATGACCCATCCCTACTGGCCGCTGTTCAACCTGCGGGTGCGCACCCCGCGGGTCGAGCTGCGCTGTCCCGGCGAGGAGGACCTCATCGCCTTGGCCCGCCTCGCCGGCGAGGGCATCCACGCGCCCGGGGAGATGCCGTTCCTCACCCCGTGGTCGGTCGGGGAGAACGTGGCGCAGTCGGTGCTCCAGTGGCACTGGCGCCAGCGGGCCGCCTGGACCCCGGACGACTGGAGCCTCGAACTCGTGGTCGTGGCCGGCGGCGAGGTCGTGGGCACCCAGGGGATGGCGGCCCGCGACTTCCGGGTTGTCCGGGTGGTTCACAGCGGGTCGTGGCTCGGCCGCCGCCACCAGGGCCAGGGGCTCGGCAAGGAGATGCGCGCCGCCATGCTCCACCTCGCCTTCGCCGGTCTCGGTGCCGAGTCGGCCCAGAGCGGCGCCTTCGTCGACAACGGCCGCTCGCTGGCGGTGTCCCGCGCCCTCGGCTACCGGGAGGACGGGGAGAACATCCGGAACCGCCAGGGTGTCACCACCCGCGAGGTCCGCTTCCGCCTGGAGCGACCCGACTGGGAGAAGACGAGCCGCGACGACATCGAGATCGAGGGTCTGGAGCCCTGCCTGGCAATGTTCGGGGCGGACTGATGCTCGCCGCCCACAATCTCTCGGTCGAGGTCGGCGGTCGCCTCGTGGTGGAGGGGGCGACCTTCACGGTGCGCGGCGGCGACAAGGTCGGCCTGGTGGGCCGCAACGGCGCCGGCAAGACCAGCATGCTCAAGGTGGTGGCCGGCCAGGCCCCCGCCGCCGGCGGGGTCGTCCTGCGCCGCGGCGCGCTCGGGTTCCTCACCCAGGAGCCGGGTGGCGACCACGAGGCGCAGACCACCGCCCTGCAGCGGGTGCTGTCCGGACGGGGCATCGACGAAGCGGTGGTACGCCTCGAGAAGCTGCGCCTGGCCGTCGACGAGACCCCCACGGACCGCAACGTCACCCGCTTCGCCCGGGCGGAGGAGGCCTACCGCGACGCCGGGGGCTACGCCGCCGAACCCGAGGCCCGCCGCATCTGCGCCGGCCTCGGCCTCGGCGCGGACCGGCTCGACCTGCCCTTCGGGGTCCTCTCGGGAGGCGAGCGCCGCCGCGTCGACCTGGCCCGCATCCTCTTCGCCGGCAGCGACCTGCTGCTCCTCGACGAGCCCACCAACCACCTCGACAACGACGCCAAGGAATGGTTGATGAGCTTCCTGCGCTCCTACCGGGGCGCGCTGCTGGTGGTGAGCCACGACCTCGCCCTCCTCGACGAGGCCATCACCCGGGTCCTGCACCTCGACCAGCCCGACGTCGTCGAGTACCGCGGCACCTACTCCCAGTACCGGGCCGCCCGGGTGGTGGACGAGCGGCGGGCGGCCAAGGTGGCCGAGCGCCGGTCGCAGGAGATCAAGCGGCTCTCGAGTTTGGCCGACACCATGCGCCACCAGACCGAGAAGCGGGCCCGGATCGCGAAGTCACTGGACAAGCGGGTCCAACGGATGCGGGCCGAGGCCGCCGCCGACGCCCCCGTCTCCCGGGACCGCAAAGCCCGGTTCCACTTCCCCGACCCGCCCCATGCCGGGACCGTGGTCCTCGAGGCCGAAGGCCTCACCCAGGCCTACGGTGCGGCCGCCCCGGTGTTCTCCGATCTCGCCTTCGACCTCGGCCGGGGCGAGCGCCTTCTGGTGCTGGGCCTCAACGGGGCGGGGAAGACCAGCCTGCTGCGGATCCTGGCCGGGGTCACCAAGGCCCGGGCCGGGAAGATCCGCCTCGGGGCGGGCGTCTCCGCCGGCTACTACGCCCAGGAGCACGAGGGCATCATCGCCGGCGTGGACGTGATCACCCACCTGCGGGAACAGCGACCGGGGCCGGCCCAGGAGCTCCGGGCCCTCCTCGGCGCGTTCGGCCTCTACGGCGACGTCGCGTTCCAGGATGCCGACACCCTCTCGGGCGGGGAGAAGACGAAGCTGGCCCTGGCCCAGCTGGTGGCGGGCCGCCACAACCTGTTGCTCCTCGACGAGCCGACGAACAACCTCGACCCGCCATCCCGGGAGGGCGTGGCCCGGGCGCTGGCCGCCTGGCCGGGGGCGATGGTGGCGGTGAGCCACGATCTCGCCTTCGTGGAGGCTCTCGCTCCCCACCGGGTGCTGTTCATGCCCGAGGGCACCGTCGACTTCTGGACCGACGATCTCCTCGAGTTGGTGGCCCTGGCCTGATCGGGTGGAGGAGTCCTGACCCCTCGGGCCGTCAGGACCCGCCGCGCTCGGCCGCCAGCCGGTCGGAGGCCAGGGCGAGGGCGGAGTGGAGCCGGTCGATCCGCTGCTCGAGCTCCATCACCTCGACGAAACGCCGGGCCTTCTCGGCGTCGTAGAGCTGCGCCACGGTCCGGACGAGCTGGATCTCCAGCCCGGCGATCAGGTCTTCGAGCGGTGACGTCATGCCGGGCCATTACCCGCCGGACGCCCCGGCCATGCAGGCCGGTCATGCAGGCCGTCCGGGGAACTACCGGGTCGTCAGGTTTCCGGGCGGCACCAGCTCGATCCAGGTCCGGCCCGGCGTGAGCTTGATCACCGCCCCGGAGGCGTCGGTGTAGCTGGTGACGGCGGAGGCGTCGGGTCGGTTCCAGCGGCCCCGGATCACCTTGCCGTCGGTGAGCACCATCAGCTCGCCCTCGCCGACCAGTTCGGCCTCGGGGACGGCCGCTCCCGACCGGTCGACGAGGCCGGTGTTCTTGTAGGGGACGACCTGGAGGACGACGTTCTCGGGGGTGGCCCGCTTTCCGGCCGCGTCCACGTGGGGGGTGCCGTTCTGGGTGCGGGCGAAGCCTTTGGCCGTCGGGTCCCACTCGTAGACGACCTCGGTGCGGACCTTGTCCTTCCACAGGGCCTGGACCACCGGAGCGGGATCGCCGGCCGGCGCCGGCTCGCCCACGGCCCGGTAGGCGAAGAGGGGTGCCGGCGGGGTCGCCCCGGCGGGAGCCCGGGTGACCATGGCGTCGGTGGCGGAAAAGAGGTTGTAGAGCGACGGGCGCCCCTTCTCCCGGCGGTAGATGTCGGGGATCTTGCCCACCCCGACGTCCACCAGCGGGGAGGAGCGGATCAGGTCGGCGAAGACGGCGTTGGCGCCCGAGTAGGCGAAGAGCGGCTTGCCCAGTTGGGTGGCGAAGAGGATGTCGGTGGAGCGGGCACTGCGGACCGGGCCGATCGTGGGGGCGTCGGTGGAGTGGTAGACGGCGGCGAAGCGGGTGATGCCGCCCTCCACGCCTTCCTCGAGCACGATGTCGGCCTCGTTGATCCCGGCCTGGGGCCGTCCGAGGGGAGCGTTGTCGAGCTTGACCACCAGCACCGGGCGGGTCGCCCGGGCCGGGTCGGCGGGCAGCCCCGTGAGCGGGGCCGTGTCGGGTGCCGGTGGCGGCAGGGTGGTGGTGCCCGCTTCAGTGGTGGTGGTCGACGCGGTCTCCTCGTCTCCTCCTCCGCCGCAGGCGGCGAGCGCGACGAACACGAGGGCGAGAACGGTTCTGGTCTTCACGACTGGGCGCACTCCTCGGCTTCGATCTCCGCCAGCTGATCGACGCGGCGCTGGTGGCGGCCGCCGTCGAAGGGCGTGGCCAGGAAGAGATCGACGATGGCCAGGGCCAGCCCGTCGCCGAGGATCCGGCCACCGAGGCCGAGCACATTGGCGTCGTTGTGGGCCCGGGCCAGGCGGGCGGTGTATTCGTTCAGGCACAGCGCGGCCCGGACACCCCGGACCTTGTTGGCGGCCAGGGTCTCACCCTGGCCGCTGCCCCCGAGCACGATCCCGAAGTCAGCCTGACCGGCGACGACGGCGCGGCCGGCGGCGGCGCAGATGGGGGGATAGTCGACCGGCTCCTCGGAGTCGGTGCCGAGGTCGGTGACCTCGTGACCAGCCTTTTCCAGGTGGGTGACGACCACCTGCTTGAGCTGGAAACCGGCGTGGTCGGAGGCGATGACGATGCGGGACATCGGGCCATCGTAGGTGCCGCTGCCGCCGCGCCCGGGCCCTCTATGGGAGAAACCCGGGCCCTCTATGGGAGAAACCCAGGCCCTCTGTGGGAGAAACGCAGGCCCTCTTTGGGAAAACCCAGGCCCTTATGGGGCAACAGTGATGGAATCCAGATGCCGCAGCAGGTTGAGCATCCAGGTCAGCCGGGGGGTTGGCTGGCGGGCGGGAAGCTCCGGTTCAGGCGGCGGCTTCGTCACCACGGGCTTGGCGGTGACCGGCTTCGGAGTCACCGGCTTGGGCGTGACCGGCTTCGGCGAGGTGGCCGGCGGGGAGGTCGCCGGGGGAGCCGTCGTCGGCGTCGTCGCCGGCGGAGACGTGGGCGGCGGTGCCTGGGGAACCGGGGCCGGCCCGGTGAAGAGATAGCGGAACCCCTCGTAGGACTGCTCGGAGGTCTGCACCCGCCAGTCGAAGTAGATGCCGTTGGTGGTGGAGTCGGCGTTGAA
>JBOGFO010000043.1:0-14357 GCA_050743445.1 Acidimicrobiia bacterium | reverse complement strand
GTTGAACTGCTCTCGCTCACTGGCGCCGCCGCGACAGTGGCCGGCACGGGCGGAGGCGGAGCGGCCGCCGCAAGTCCGAGGACGGCGGCCACCCGGGCCGGGAAGTCATCCCGGACCAACCGGTAGGCGGCGTCGCCGGGGCACACCGTCTTGGACATGTCGCGGTGGCCGGCGATGGTCGTCGTGGTCACGGTGGCGCCGGCCGGCCAGCGGTTGGAGCCCCGGGACACGAAGGACGTGGTCGTGCCGGGCCGGGGGTCGATCACATGGCGGTCGGCCAGCCAGGCCAGGAGAGCGACCATGGAGGCCTGGGCCTCGGGTGAGGGGGCGGCGGTGCGGTGGTCGCCGATGAAGCAGCACAGGACGGCGAAGCCCTGGCTGCCGCCGGTGGAGTCACCCTTGACCGGGGCCTCGATGCTGCCCGCCCGGCCCTCCCAGATCACGCCGAAGCGGTCGATGAGGAAGTTGTAGGCGATGTCCGGCCAGCCCTTCTCCGGGGCGGTGTGGAGCCGGTAGAAGCTCCGCAGCTCCTCGGGGACAGCGTCGGCCGCGTAGTCGTTGACCGAGACCGAGTGGTGGACGAGGAGGAAGCGGACGTCCCCGGCCTGCTCCGCCTCCATCGGGCCCTTGGGCGGCAGGTCGGCGCCCCAGTCGGCCCGGGGGCGGATCGGAGGCGCAGCGGCCCCGACAGCGGCCCGGACGGCGGCGCGGCGCCCGAGGAGCCCGGGAAGGAACGCGAAGGCCAGTCCGGCCTGGAGGATGCGGCGCCGGCCCAGAGGATCCATCGTCGCCAGCTTGTCATGTCACCACGCGCTGAACCCCCGGTAGGGAGGGGACCGGGGGCTCAGGCGTGGGTTGCGTTGCTTCTGCCCTCAAGAACGACCGGCTAGACCGGTCATGACGGCGGTGCCGGCAGGTCTGTCCGCCGATGGGCGATTTACGGCAGCTGGATCTCGCCGGGGCACTGGCCGGAGTGCGCCTCCAGGCGGTGCTGGAGCTCTTCGACCTCGGCCAGAAGGGCGTCGAGAGCGATCTCGGTGGCGAGCAGCCGGGCCTCGAGTTCGTCACGGGACATGGAGGTTCTCCTCAACGGTCGGTTCATCGGGCCAACGCCGGCGCGTCGGGGCGATGACGGTTCGGGCCGTCGCTTCGTCCCTCTCGGCGCCGTTTGTTCACCATCCACAGGCACACGCCGACGACGACGTTGACCGCCACCGCCGAGGCCCGGAGCGTGTTGCCCAGGTCGGGCTCGCCCGAGCTGACCAGAGCGGGAAGGCTGCCGTCGGGCACGGACCCGGGGTCGGTGGCGGAGGCGGCGGGCAGGGCCAGCGCCTGGGGAAGATCAAGGCTGGGGGCGGCCAGCGGGTTGGCCACGGGGGCGGCCACCTCGCGGGCGGGGACGACGGCCAGGACGCTGGCCACCGGCCGTTCCACATGGCCGAGCACCCGGTCGCCGGCCCCGGCGGTGTGGCGGATGACCGGCCCCCGGCCCCCGCTCACGGCCACGTCGCTGGGCTGGTTGACCACCGTCCCCGACGTCACGAAGGTGGTGGAGCCGCCGCCGTCGAGGTTGATGCCGTCGGTGGCGCCTAGGGCCAGGAGGAGATCGGCGGCCTCGGCCATGGTCATGCCGACGCTGACGTCCGGCTGGCGGCCGTCGACCGTGACCAGGAGGGTCTCGCCCGCCGGGTTCCAGCCCACCAGGGTGCGGGGATGCCGTCCCCGGATGAAGTTGTCGTCGCTGTCACCGAACCAGCGCCGGCCGTCCCGCAGGAGGATGGGGCTGCCGCCCAGGCTCTCCACCACCCCGGCCGGGGTCTCGAGGCGCAGGAGGGCCCAGGAGTCGGCCTCCCCCTGCTGGATCCGGGTCCACAGGTCCCGGAGGGCTCCGGCGGGCGGGCCCGAGGCGGACAGGACGGCGCCGTCGGCGGGGATGGCGACCGGCGCGGTCTCGTCCACCAGTGAGACGAGCTCGACGACGGACGTCTGGCCGAGCCGCAGCGGGCCGGCCGGCTGGCTGGCCCGCAGGATCAGGGAGGTACCGGGCCCGGCGGTCTCGGTGGTCGGCCCGAAGGCGGGGGTGTAGAGCACGGTCTTTCCGTCGGCCCGGCCGACGTTGACGCCGTCGAGACGGAGAGGGCGCAGGTCGGTGGGGACCAGGCTGCCCGACCACTCGAACGACCCGGCGGTGAGCTTCCCTTCGGAGTCGACGGAGAGCTGGTGGTGGGTGTCGCTCGGGGAGCGCAGGAGCTGGCCGCCGGAAATGAGCCCGCCGATGGGCTGGTCGGAGCCGACAGCGGCGAAGTCGCCGTTCAGGGCGACGAGGCAGTTGACCCGGGCGCACATGCTGCTCGTGCGTTCCAGCAGGGGAGTGGCCCCTGCGACCTGCTCGTTGGAGAGGACGGCCCGGAGCGTGGCTTCGGCGTCGGGCGTGATCCGGGCGAGGTTGACGAGGAGCGGGGGCTCGGCCCGGGTCAGCCGCACGTGCTCGACCCCGGGAGCCAGCTGGGCTCGTCCCTCGACCTCGAAACCTTCGGGCACACCGGTTTCGGCGTGAGCGGGAGCCACGACGAGCACAGCCGAGACGCTCACCGACAACCCGGCGACGACGAGCCGAGCGAACCGACGCACCAGACGCGCCTCTCCTTCTCCCAAGTCCGGAAGGGCGGGGTTCCGTGGGGGGAAACCAGTCCTTAGGTACTGGTTACTTCGGCGCCGGGGGAGGGTTCTCCTTACCGAAAATCTGTCGGGCCGCCAGTAGTTGTCCGGTTGGTGCCGTGGCGCCGAGGATTGCAACGCGTCCGTAACTGGAAGCCTCTGCCAACCGCTCTGTCGCGGCAGTCACATTCCGCGCGTGACCTGATCGACGGAAGCGCCCTCCGTTCGGGCCTGGCCACGACCTTCGACTGGTTCAAGACCGACGGGAAGATGGCCTACGGCCGGGTCGTCCGGGTCGATGACGGCCAGGGGAGCGAGATCGTCATCGTCTGAGGCCGCAGCCTGGGCCCCGGGCGTCAGGACCCGTAGCCCTCCTCGAGGAGGACGTCACCCCTGGTCATGATGTAGTACACCTGCCAGGAGTGGTAGGCGAGGTAGGCGCGGGGGTTCGCCTCCATCTGCTGGGCGAAGAGGGTGACCGCCTTCACGTAGCGGTCGGAGTGGTTGTAGTTCCACAGGGCGTTGGCCATGTCGCCGGGCGCGCCGTTGTGCTCCAGGTAACGGGCGGCGGCCAGGATGGCGTCGCGGGGGTTGTTGATGTCCCCCTCGCCGAAGGCCGCCCAGGTCTTGGGCATGAACTGCATCGGGCCCTGGGCGCCGGCCTCGCTGACGCCGCGGATGCGCCCCATCCGGGTCTCCACCAGGTGGACGGCGGCCAGGTAGTTCCACGGCACCCCGAAGGTTGACTGGGCCTCCCGGTAGTAGCCCTCCAGCTCGGCCGCCGGCGGCGGGGGGATGATCTTCCACGGCGGCAGCGCCGTCCGGGGGTTGCCCGTCAGGGTGCGCAGCTCGACGCTGGCGGTGACGTTGGCGTCGATGGCGCCCTTCAGGGCCTCGGGGGCCCGGGCCAGCACGGCCGGCATCGCCGCGGGCCGGGCGGCCAGCGCCCGGTAGATGACCTGCGCCTTCCGGGAGAGGGCGGGGATTTCGGCCTCGGGGGTGGCGGGGTCATGGAGCGCGGTCTCGGCGGCGATCAGCTCGTCGGCCATACGGTCGAGCTCGGCGGGGTCGGTGGGTGCGGGGCCGACGGCGTGGGTGGCGAAGGGGGCGGTGTCGGTCCCGGGCGGGGCGGTTGTCGTCGGCTGCGTCGCCTTCGTCGTCGGGCTCGCCTGGCCCGTGGTGGAGGTCGCCGGTGCCGCCGTCGTGGTTGTGGTGGCGGCCTCGGTGGAGGAGGTGGTCTCGGCGACGGTCGACGAGGTCGACTCCGCCGCCTTGGCCGCTTGTTCCTCGTCCCCACCGCCGGCGCAGGCGCCGGTCAGCACGGTGACCAATGGGAGAACGATCCAGGTACCTCGCCGCATGGGCCGAGCCTACCGACGGCGCCGGATCATGCCGCGCACCCTCGGGCGTAATCTGGATGCGTGATCATCGACGGGTATTCGCACCAGCTGCCGGACATCGATCCGTCCGAGACCCGGGAGTGGCTCGACTCCCTGAACTCGGTCGTCGACATTCGGGGGAGAGCCCGCGCCCGCTATCTGCTGGCGCGCCTCCTGTTCCGGGCCCGGGAGCTCCAGGTCGGTGTCCCGGCCATGGTCTCGACCGACTACATCAACACCATTCCCCCCGAGCAGGAGCCGTGGTTCCCCGGTGACGAGCACATCGAGCGCCGCATCCGGGCCTTCATCCGCTGGAACGCCATGGCCATGGTCACCCGGGCCAACCGCCGCTACGACGGCCTCGGGGGCCACCTCTCCACCTACGCCTCCTCGGCGTCCCTCTACGAGGTCGGCTTCAACCACTTCTTCCGGGGCAAGTCCGATGGCGGTTATGGCGACCAGATTTACATCCAGGGCCACGCCGCCCCCGGCGTCTACTCCCGGGCCTTCCTCGAGGGCCGCCTGACCGAATCGCAGCTCGACCACTTCCGCCGGGAGGTGGGCGGCCAGGGCCTGCCCTCGTACCCGCACCCGCGACGGATGCCCGACTTCTGGGAGTTCCCCACCGTCTCGATGGGCCTGGGGCCACTCAACGCCGTCTACCAGGCCCGCTTCAACCGCTACCTGCTCAACCGCCAGATCGCCGACACCAGCCGGGCCAAGGTGTGGTGCTTCGTGGGCGACGGCGAGATGGACGAGCCCGAGTCCATGGCCGGCCTCCACCTGGCCGCCACCGAGCAGCTCGACAACCTGATCTTCGTCGTCAACTGCAACCTGCAGCGCCTCGACGGACCGGTGCGGGGCAACGGCAAGATCATCCAGGAGCTCGAGGCCACCTACAAGGGCGGCGGCTGGAACGTCGTCAAGGTGGTCTGGGGTCGGGAGTGGGACGAGCTCCTGGCCCGGGACGTCGACGGTGTGCTGGTCAACCAGATGAACACGACCTGCGACGGCCAGTTCCAGAAGTACTCCGTCGAATCGGGGGAGTACATCCGGGAGAACTTCTTCGGCCCCGACCCCCGGCTGCGCAAGCTGGTCGAGCACCTCTCCGACGACGACCTGCGCAAGCTGTCCCGGGGTGGGCACGACTACCACAAGCTCTACGCCGCCTATAAGGCCGCCACCGAGCACGAAGGCAGCCCGACCGTCATCCTGGCCCACACCGTGAAGGGTTGGACGCTGGGTCCCGAGTTCGAGGCCCGCAACGCCACCCACCAGATCAAGAAGATGACCGAGGCCGAGCTCAAGACGTTCCGGGACCGGCTCTTCCTCGACATCCCCGACAAGGTGCTGGAGGAGGGCGAGCCGCCCTACTACCACCCCGGGGAGGACTCCGATGAGCTCGAGTACATGCGGGCCCGCCGCCGGGCGCTGGACGGCCCCATCCCCCAGCGGATCGTGCGGCCCAACCCGCTGCCGCCCCCGGCCGGCGACCCGTTCAAGGAGCTGTGGGCGGGGACGGGCGAGAAGGTCAAGGCGTCGACCACCTCGGCCCTGACCCGGATGCTGCGCAACCTGGTGAAGGACCGGGCGATCGGCAAGCGGATCGTGCCCATCATCCCCGACGAGGGGCGCACGTTCGGCCTGGACGCCCTCTTCCCGGTGGCCAAGATCTACGCCCCGTTCGGCCAGAAGTACGAGCCGGTCGACGCCCAGCTGCTCCTGTCCTACAAGGAGGAGCGCAACGGCCAGATCCTGGAGGAGGGCATCACCGAGGCCGGCTCCCTGGCCAGCTTCACCGCCGCCGGCACCGCCCACGCCACCTGGGGCGAGCCGATGATCCCCTTCTTCATCTTCTATTCGATGTTCGGCTTCCAGCGGGTGGGCGACCTGATCTGGGCCTTCGGCGACTCCCGGGGGCGGGGCTTCCTCCTCGGCGCCACCGCCGGGCGGACCACCCTCCAGGGCGAGGGGCTCCAGCACGACGACGGCCACTCGCCGGTGCTGGCGTCCACCGTGCCGAACTGCCGGGTCTACGACCCCGCCTTCGCCTACGAGCTGGGCGTCGTCATCGAGGACGGCATCACCCGCATGTACGGCGAGGCGGCGGAGGACTGCTTCTACTACATCACCCTCTACAACGAGACGTACACGATGCCGGCCCTGCCCGAGGGGGAGGGGGTCCGGGAGGGGATCCTGGCCGGGCTGTACCGCTATCTGCCCGCCCCCGAGGGTGACTTCACCTACCGGGCCCGCATCCTCGCCTCGGGCACGGCCATGCAGGCCGCCATCGAGGCCCAACAGCTGCTCATGGACCACCACGACACGGCCGCCGAGGTGTGGAGCGCCACCAGCTACAAGGCCCTCCGGGAGAACGCCCTGGCCGTGGAACGCTGGAACCGCCTGCACCCGACGGAAGCCCCCCGGGTCCCGTGGGTCAGTGAGACGCTGGGGTCGAACGGCGGGCCGGTGGTGGCCGTGACCGAGTACATGAAGGCGGTCCCCGACCAGATCTCGCGGTTCGTCCCGGGGCTGTTCATCCCCCTCGGCACGGACGGCTACGGGTTCTCCGACATCCGGTCGGCCCTACGGCGCCACTTCGAGGTCGACGCCGCCCACATCGTCGTCGCCGTCCTGCACGGGCTCGCCCAGCAGGGCGAGGTCAAGGGTGAAGTGGTGGCGGAGGCGATCCGCCGCTACGAGATCGACGTCGATGCGATCGATCCCAGGGAGGCGTGACCGGCGATCCCCGGGGAGCGTGACGGGCGCCGCCCCGCTACCAGGCCTCTTCCTCGTTCTCCTCGTCGTCGTCGTCGCTGAGCTCCACAGCCCAGGGATCTTCCTCCTGGGCGAACTCACACTCAGAGTCGTGGGCCTCTCCTAGGGTCAGGTTGGCATGGCAGGCGCTACAGATGCGCTCCTGCCCCCCCTGCTTGAGCTGGCGCGCGGCGCGAAACCGCCTGGCCCGTCCACTTCCGGCCACGTCCGACCCCCTCATGGCGGTACGACGATCTGACGACTGACAGCGTACCGGTAGGCGGCGATCTCGGGCCTGTCAAAGTTGCGCACGGCGCCTGTGATCCGGGTGGGGCGGTCAGATATTGTTTTCGGTGTCGGTTGAGCGTGGCCCGAAGGGCGATCAGGCACAAAACGTGAAGGCGATCCCCTAGAACCCTTTGCTCAGGTTGTGACGACCGCCCGGCTCCGGCCGGGCGGTTTGTCTTTGTCCCGGGGACGAAGGGGGGCCGCTGCGAGCCACACCCCGTGGTTATCGTGGAGACGTGCCGACCGACCCCCGCCGGACGCCGTTCGAGGGCGAGGCCCTGCTGATCTGGAGTCACGCCGGCCTCCGTCCGCTGGCCTTCGGCGCCGTCCACTACGTGGGGACGCCCCACGGGCCGGGCATCGACCTCGTGGTGGCGACACTGGCCCCGGGCCGCCGCCCGAAGATGGTGGGCCGCGTCCTCGCTTCCGGCGGCCGGGGAGTCGAACCGCCCGGCCGGGTGGCGTGGGTCGTCCGGGACCGGGTCCGGGAGATCCACTGGCACGACGGTGGCCTCAAGATCTGGGCCGGGATCGGCGGGCGCTCGGTGCCCGTCCCGGTCCCGGGCTGGCTCCTGCGGGACGGGAGGGGAGGCGACGGGTCGCTGCCCACCCGGGTGTTCATGGTCCACCTCGAGATGGTCGTTCCCGCCGACAGCGAGCTCACCGTCTTCGCCGGCCGCCGCCACGGGCTGCTGTTCTCCACCGCCCGCCTGGCCGGGGATCCGCCCCGCCTGCGCATCCCTCTGCCCAAGCGGGCGGAGGCGGCTCCCGAGCCTTCCTGAACGGCTATTCTCACGGGTCTCTGGGGCGATTAGCTCAGCGGGAGAGCGCTGCCTTCACACGGCAGAGGCCACTGGTTCGATACCAGTATCGCCCACAAGTAAAAAGAGCAGTTCAGGGGGCTTTCGGGTGCCCCTGATTCGTCTCTGAAACTGGCGTCGGACCACTGAATGGCGCGAAAATGGCGCGAACCATCCGCAATCCCGTGTGGCGGGATCGAGTGTGCGGATCGAGGGGCGGGCCGGCTGAGGTTGGTGGCTCGGGTCACGGGCCATTCCTCATGTCGTGCGTGAACTCGAACGCCACGGCATGCCCGTCGCCCGGTTGGCGATGGGTCATCGCCAGGTCGATGCCTTCTCGGTCCGCTTCGTCCGGCGCCCAATCGTCCTCCTGGTGGACGATAAGAGCAACTATGTCCGGTCGCGCTTCGACGCCAGCATGAACTCGCACACATCCTGCATTTGGATGTTGAGCCGGGCAGTCGTCTGATCGAGACCCAGGCCCACGAGTTTGCGGGCTCCTTCCTGCTGCGGAGGAGCGTCGCGCTCGAGGAATTGCCCCGGAAATTGGACGCCGCCGGCTGGACCCGCCTGGCCCAGCTCAAGCAGCGCTGGGGTATTTCGATGGGAGCCCTGCTCTACCGGGCACGGGCGCTCAATCTCTTGGGCCAGGAGACGTACCGCAACGCCATGAAGTACATGTCGGCCAAGGGCTGGCGACCACCGAACCGGGCGACCGCGAGATGGGACCGCCCGAGGCGCCGTTGCTCTTCGAGCGGGCCTTGCGCACGCTGGAGGTGCAGTCCGGGCTCTCCCTTGAGGACCTCGTGGCTTCAGCACAACTTCCTGAGGGACAACGCTGGTCAGCGCCGCCGCTGACCGACGGCCGAGAAGTGAGCTGTAAGAAGGAATTCACCTTGGACTTGCTGGCTTGCGACCGAAGGTGGTCGTCAGGCCGCGCCTCCTGGGTGCGAGGATCCGGAGGTATGGATGCACCGTCGCCCTTGCGCAGGGCGTATGAAGCGAGGGCCGAACAGGGATGAGCGACGACAACAGTTGGGACGAGGTCAACGACTTCCTCATGGGCAAGGAGGGGGACGCGAGCACGTATGCACAAGGCCGTCTGGCGAACCGGACGTACGCTTCGGCGAGCTGTGCGCTGAAACGGACTGGCTCCCCCGACGAAGGCCAACCTGCCCGGTTCATCTACAAGGTCTTTGACGCTCCGGAAGGCTCAATGGTCGTCTTCGACGGTTCGGAGTGGGTGGTCCAGGAGACTCCCGGTGGCCGGATCCAAGTCAGGCTGCTCGTGGCACGTGAAGCGGGCAAACAACCCTGCGGTCGTGGCAGCAAACCCATCGGCTTCCCTTCCTCAAGATCGGGGGCACGGTGCGCTTCGTGCCTGAGGAGATCCGGCGCTGGGCCGCAGAACAGGCCGTCGACGCGCGGGTGGGACCCCTCGGCTTCGGTCCGCCCGACAACCACCGTTGTTAGTTAGTTGATCCTGGACATCGTCTGGGTTCGGGTGCCTCCGGTCAGTCGAGGGCGGCTACGGAGACGATGGGCCGGCGGGGGGTCGGTCGCCTAGGGAGCCGGCGAATGTGCGGTCGGAGAAGTTGAAGATGCCGCCGTCCTCGCCGACCATGAGGTAGCCGTCGCCGTAGCGGACCATGCCGGTGATGGGGCGGTTCAGGCGGGCTGCGCCCATGGAGCCCTTGAAGGGGGCGTCGAAGGAGAAGAAAGGCCCTGCCACGATCCACCGCCTGAGGTCTCGTGTGCGCCGATCATCCTGGAGTGCCCGGGATTGTTGCGGTTCGGCAACACTGCTCCCCAATTTCTGACAGGAGTGTGACGTTTCGTCCCTTGTGGGAGGAGGGCCCGGGCGGCGGACCGAAATCACCTCTTGACCGGCGAGGCAGTTGCCGCCGAGTCGGCTTCCCCCCGTTGGTGTTTCCGTTGCCGTTGAGAGGGCGCTCGTGCTTTCCCGCTTCCCCCGCTTCTTGTGGCTGTCCCTGTCTGTCGCCGTCGTGTCGAGCCTGGTGCCCGTGGCGGCCTCCGCCGATCCCAACTCGGGGGCCGGCCACCTCCACGGCCTGGTCGAGGACGAGGACGGCCACGCCGTGGCGGACGCCCGGATCCGCTTGTGGGACATGGCATCCGGCGCCGCCGTGGCCGAGGCCGTGACCGATGGCGACGGCCGTTACACCGCGAGCCTCCCCGCTGGCCACTACGACCTGACTGCCAACGCCATCAAGGACGGCACCCCCGTCGAGGCCAAGGTGCGCGACGTCGAGGTCGCGGCCGGCCGCGGTCTCAACCTCGTGCTCGCCGGCATGCCGGTGGAGATCGCCCGCCTGGCGGGCACGTTACGCGACGGAACCGGCGCTCCGATCCCCTTCGCCTGGATCACCGTCGACGATGGCAACACGGTCACCGATGCCGAGGGGGAGTTCGTTCTCGAGACCCCCGAAGGTGGCCGCGGGCTGAGGGTCAGCCCTCCGATGGCGGACGACGCCTCGGTCGTAGCGGAGACCGAGGACTTCACCCTCGACGGGGACCAGACGGTGGACCTGGTGCTTCCCCTCGTCACCGTCGACGTGACCGTCCGTGATCGCGCCGGGTCCCCCGTGGCCGGCGCCGATGTCCGCCTGCAGTCCGAGGAGACCTGCTCGTCGTGTGCCGGGGCCTTCGAGCTCTACGAGGGCGCCGCCACCTCCCGGCAGGCGACCATCACCCGGCGGACCGGGGGGGATGGAAAGGTCCACCTGATCACCCTGCCCGCGTCAAGCTTGAGCCTCACCGTCACCCACCATGACGGCCGGTACCAGACGGTGCACCTCGATGGTCTCAGCGCCGTCACCTCGACCGCCTTCGGCGTCGAGCTGCCGCCGGCGGCGACCACCATGTCGGCGGCATCCCCGCCTTCTCGGCCGCCGCGGCCGGACCGGTGTCCCTCACCGGTCGGGTGACCGATTTCGGGGGGCTGAACGATCCGGACCACATCTACATGACGCTGATGGATGGCGACACGGCGGTGGCGGGACATGGGGGTGACGCGGCCTCACCCTTCGAGCTCTCGGCGCCCGCGGGCACCTACACACTCACCCTGCAGGCGGCATCGGAGGAGGACGGGGACGACTGGGAGTACCGGCCGGAGGACGACTGGACGCAGGTGTCGGTCGAGGACTTCAGCCTGCATCAGGACCGCACCGTCGATCTGCGCCTGCCGCTGGTGGGCTTTCCCGTGACGGTGCTCGACGCCGACGGAGCGTCGGTGGCGGACGCGTGGGTCGAATCCGAAAACGACGGCACGGCGCCGACCACCGGCGAGCCGTTCCCTGGCGCCGAAGCCTCGGGCTCCTTCCGCAGCCACCGATGGACCGACGCTTCGGGCGTGGCCACCCTCCGGGTCCTCCCCGGAGTGCCGTTCACGGTGTTGGTCGACCCTCCCGGCGGCCGAGGCCTCCCCAAGGAGATCCACATCCCCGGCACCGCCACCGGCGCCGAGGTCCGGGTGGACGACGCCCCCACGCTCCAGGGCCACGTGCGGTCGACCGAGGGCCTGCCGATCCGGCCCCAGCACGGCTGGCTGGTCCCCGATTCCGGCCCGCACCGTCCCTTCACCTTCGGTCCAGACGGCGCCTACGCGGTGTCGGCCCTGCCCGGTCACTACCGCATCAAGCTCGACACCTTCGAGGAGTTCTACCGCCCCTCCGAGGACGAGGACGCCTGGAGGGCGACAACCACGGGTTCCATCGAGATCACGGGCGATACCATGCTCGACCTGACCGTTCCCTGGTACGCGGGCGCCGAGGCGTGGGCGGTCGACGCCGACGGGTGGGCCGACTCCGGCGAGTTCGACAACGGCTTCACCGGCTCCAGCGTTGTCGACTTCGAGCTGGCGCCGGGGCTCTTCGCCTCGTCCACCTTCTCGGTGTGGGGGCCCGGAACGTTCGAGTCCCTGTCGGCGGGCTCCGTCCTGGCCCCGTCCCGGACCAAGACCTACTTCAACCCCGACGAAGGCCCGACCATTCTCCTGCCCCGGCTGTACCTGGCGCCGAAGGAGGACACGGTCGTGGCCCAGCTGGGCCGCTGGCGTGGTCCGGCCGCCCCGCAAGACGTGCGGGCGTTCGGCGACATCGACGGGACGGCGACGGTCTCCTGGGCACCGCCGGCCACCGATCGGGGCTCGCCCGTGCTCGGGTACATGGTGACCGCCAACGGCAACCGGGAAACCCGACGCCTGTTCGTGCCGGCGCCCTCCACCTCGACGGCGTTCAGCGGTCTCGCCACCTCCGAGAGCTACGTCTTCTGGGTCATGGCCGTCAGCGCTCGGGGGACGAGCAACAGCAACGGCATGCGGATCCTGATTCCGGGCCCCGCGTTGCCCCCCACACCGCAGCCGGGCAACCCCCCTCCCTCTCCCACCACGCCGAAACAGACGGGGGGTACAGGCACGCCGCCAGCCGGTTCCCCCACCACTCCGGACCCGGCCGCGTCGGGGGCGTCGGTCGCGGGTCGCTCAGGTTACTGGATGCTCGAGTCCGACGGGCACGTGTACGCCTTCGGTGACGCCGCGCACCTGGGAGACGCCGGCCAGCGACAACGGGGCGCGGACGCAGTCGACCTCGAGCCGACGCCGTCCGGAGCCGGCTACTGGATCCTCGACCACCGCGGCGCCGTCTCCGCCCACGGCGACGCGACGCACCACGGCGACGTCAACCGGGCCGTGCTGGCCACGGGCGAGACCGCCACCAGCCTCTCAGCCACGCCCACCGCTCAGGGCTACTGGGTGTTCACCAGCCGAGGCCGGGTCCTGCCCTTCGGCGACGCCACCTTCCTCGGGGACATGTCCACCGTCGCCCTCAACGGGCCGGTGCTCGACTCCATCCCCACGCCGACCGGCCGCGGCTACTACATGGTCGCCTCCGACGGCGGCATCTTCACCTTCGGTGACGCCCACTTCGCCGGGTCGATGGGCGACACGCGCCTCAACGCACCCGTGCAGTCCCTGGTCCCCGACATTGACGGAGCCGGCTACTGGCTGGTCGCTGCCGACGGCGGCATCTTCTCCTTCGACGCCCCCTTCCGCGGCTCGATGGGCGCCATCCGCCTCAACAAGCCCGTCACCGGCATGGTCCGCCACGGCAACGGCTACCTCATGGTCGGCGAAGACGGTGGCATCTTCAACTTCTCCAACCAGCCATTCTCCGGCTCTCTCGGCGACCGTCCGCCCGCCCGACCCATCGTCTCCGTCGCCGCCGTATCGTGATATACGGGGCGGACTCGACCTGTCCGCGACACATTGGCACGGGAAGAACATTGACGCGGGATAAGAGCGCCGGCCGGCGGGCGACTGACCATCTCCGGGTTCCTGGCGACGCCAGTCCCGCGCCAGCGACGGTCGACCGGCGTGCAGGATCGGGCGGGCCTCCAACCGAGACCCTCAGGTGGCGATGACTGCGACGCAGGGACTTGGCGCTGTCCGTCGGCACTTCGCCCAGGTGGCCGGAGTGTACGGATCGGTGCGGACGACCGACGTCGAGCCGGTGCGTGACCTCGTGACGTTGCTCCCCACCGGCCCGCTGCGGGGCCTGGAAGTGGGGTGCGGCACGGGACGCTACACAGAACTCCTCCTCGAGCATCTGGCGGCCGGCTCTTCGATCGTGGGCGTCGACGCGTGTTTCGAGATGATCCAGGTTCTGCGCCGCACCGTGAGGCCCAACGCGGCGATCCGGCTCGTCTGCGGGGATGCCGCCGCGCTCCCCTTGCCCGAGGGCGTGCTCGACTTCGTTGCCTGCTTCAATGCCGTCCACCATCTCCACCTCGACGCCTTCTTCGAGGCCTCGACCCGACACGTTCGGCCGGGCGGCCACGTCTTCGTCTACACCCGTACTCTGGAGCAGAACGCCCGCTCCATCTGGGGCCGCCGGTTTCCTGGGTTCAGCGACAAGGAAACCAGGCTCTTCCAGCGGGACCGTCTCGAGCGGGCAGTCGCGGCCACCGCCGGTCTCGAGCTTTTCGGGGTGCAGGAGTATCGCTTCGCCCGGCGGGCCGCGGTGGACGTCCTCGAGGCCCGCGTGCGGGCCCGTGCCTATTCCACCTTCTCGCTCTACGGTAAGGCGGAGCTGGCCGAGGCGCTGGAGTGCTTCGTGGCCTCCGTCCGGCCCGGCGAGGTCGAGTGGACCGACGAGAACACGCTGGTGATCGCCCAGCGAACGGCCTGACCGCACCCCCGCCCGTCGAGGTCGTTGCGCATCCCCGCCGTAAGCGGAATTGGCGGACTTGAAACCAACGCCGCGGGTCTGGCACTGGCCGGCCTCTTGACGCGCGTCTCCCAGGGTCAAGCACACACCTGCGCGGCCCCCCGTTTCGGCCCGGGGGCTCCCTTGTATCGCACGCTCGTCCCGTGACTCTCGTCGCTGGTGGTGTTATTGTGACCAGCGTGGTTTCCGCCTATCAAAGGATGGAAGCCATGACGAATGACCGATTGACC
>JBOGFO010000042.1:0-3544 GCA_050743445.1 Acidimicrobiia bacterium | reverse complement strand
CTACAGGGACCGCTAGCTGCGGGCCTTCATGCGCCGCAGCACCAGACCGAGGCCGAGCAGCGCCAGGGCGGGCAGGGTGGCGAGCATGCCACCCGTGCGGGGCAGCTCACCCTGGAGCGGCGCCTCGGCCTGTACCGCCACCCGGGGGACGTTCAGGGAGACGCGGGCCTCGAGCGGGACACCGACGCCGGCGTCGGCCGCCCCGGCGGCGGGACCGCACACGCCGGTGGCCAGAGCCTCATTCAGGAATCGCCCGCCACCGGAGTTGGTGGCCACATTCATGTTGATGAGGAGATCCTTCGATCCCCCCGGCTGGATGGGCCCGATGTCGTTCCACGTCAACCCCGTGTTCGCCTGGGAGTTGGCCTTGGGCTCGGAGCCGACGACCGACCAGCGGATGCCGTTGTCGGCGCTGATCGTGTCGACCAGCTTGACCGAGGTGAGCACGCAGTCGTTGGGGTTGGACACCGTGACCGTCCAGACGAAGTCCTGGCCCGGGTTCACGACCTCGTGGCTCGACTTCTTCACCAGGGCGATGCCGCACTGGATGCCGCCGGCGGGCACGGCGACCGCCGCTTCCATGTGCCCGATCCGCAGGTCGGCAAGGCCGCCGTCCAGCAGCTGGACCCGGACCACGTCGATGGCGCCGGCGGAGTAGGTGTTGGACTCGATGGCGGCACTGGAGGCGTCCCCACCGATGGCCCGGGGGTCCTCACCGACGACGATGGTGGCGACGCCGGGAACCACGAGCTCGAGGCCGGTCTGGCCGAGAAGCTGCTGGGTGGTGACGACGAGGCCGTCCATGACCTCGCCGGCCTGGTCGAGCACCCGGATCACCGGGGTCTCGGGAGATACGGTGCCAGGCCCGTAGAAGACCTCACCGACGCCCTTGCCGTCGGCCACGGCCCGGAGCACCCACTCGCCCAGGAACTCGATGGTGAACTCGGTGGGCGTGCCCTCGAGGAGGGTCACCGGAGCGAGGGTCTGGCGGGTCTCACTCATGAGCCCGAAGCGGGCGATGCCGGTCGGGTTCGGGTCGGGGTTGGCCTGGGGGACGAGGGCCGTGCGGGAGGTCGACTGGTTTACCGTCCGGGCCGGGTCGTCGTCGGCCGTCTGGACCAGTTGGGCGTTCTCCGCTCCGAGCAACCCGATGTCGGCGGCGTAGCCCTGCCCGTAGGACAGGTCGACACCGGTCGTGCAGGCGGCCTGGGCCCGGCTCTGGGCCCGGCCCCGCAGCAGGCTGGCCACCGCCGCCGGAGCGAGGTTGGCCGGAATCTCGTTCTCGATCAGGCCCGTCGACGGCGGCGACTTGGCCTCCGCCCGCTGGGCCAGGATGACCTGGGCCTCGGCGCCCTCGGGCTGGGCGAGGCCGAGCTCGAGGCCGCTGCCCCGGCCGAAGCCGGCGTTGGCACCGAGGGCCTGGGAGACGACCCGGGCCATCTCGTTGCTGATCGTGTTCCCGAGGGCGGAAGACGTGAAGGTCGAACCGGAGAAAGCCACGTCGATGTTCGTCAGCTGGACCGGGGCGGCCGATCCGGCGTCGACGTGGATCGCCGTGCCCGTCGTCGTCCCGGCGTGGCCGGCGGTGGGCAGGCCGCCGAACACGGTCTCCCGGTCACCGGCCGCGGTCCGCAGCTTCGGAGCCGGCGCGGGCGCGCTCTTGGGCTCGGGCGGAGGGGCGGGAGCCGGCTGGGCCGAGCTCTCCGCAGGGGCCGGCTCCGGCTGGGGCAGCACCTCGGCCGGTGTCGGCACCGGTGCCGGCAGGAGCTCCTGCGCCGGCTCCGGAAGGAACGGCAGCGCACTCAGGATCTCCGCCACCTGGGGCGGGAGGCCGGCGAGCAGGGCGTCGCTCAACGGCGTCCCCTCCTCCACCGCCTGGGTGACCGCGTTGACCACGTCGGCCTCGACGCCGTCAGCGTGGTTGGCCAGGTCGGCGACCTCAGGCTTGGCCGGCGAACCCGGTACTCCGGGCAGCCCGTCAGGCCGCATGATCCCGAGCTGGCGTAGCCGGGACTCCGTCGATGTGTCGGGAACCTTGGCGGAGGCCGAGCCCATCAAGAGCACGGCGCATACAACGGCCAGTGAAGCCGAAACTCGCTTCATCACACCCTCCCGATTAACCACTCTCCCCGGCGACGAGCCCCCGGCGACGAGCAAACTACCCCCTGGATAGGAGAACCATTCAGCCTAATTCACCACAAACGCAACAATAGACACATTTGCGATCAAGGGGAAAGAAAATTCTCAATAGGCATTAACGCTCAGTGGCGGTCCGAAGCTCTGATACCACGGACCGTGATTATTCGCGTTCCCGGTGCGCGTCCAACTCTTCCACGGTCATCAGGACCGATCGTGCCTTGGACCCCTCGGACGGACCGACCACACCCCGGCGCTCCAGCAGATCCATGAGCCGGCCCGCTCGAGCGAAGCCTACTCGCAGCTTCCGCTGCAGCATGCTCGTCGAACCCAGCCGGCTGCGGACCACCAGCTCCAGGGCCTCTTCGAGCAGGTCATCGTCGTCGTCGAAGTCGGACCCGTCACGGCCGGAGGGCTCCGCGTCATCGCCGGCCAGGCCGTCGACGTAGCGCAGCTCGGTGGTCTGGCGCTTCCAGTGGGCCACCACCTTGTGGACGTCGGCCTCCTCCACCCACGCCCCCTGGATGCGCTGGGCCCGGCTCGAGCTGGCGGTGGCCAGGAGCATGTCGCCCTGGCCGATCAGCTTCTCGGCCCCGGCGGCGTCGAGGATCACCCGCGAGTCCGCCAGCGATGACACCGAGAACGCCAGCCGGGACGGGATGTTGGCCTTGATCACGCCGGTGATCACGTCGACCGACGGGCGCTGGGTGGCGATCACCAGGTGGATGCCCACGGCCCGGGCCATCTGGGCGATGCGGCAGATGCTCGTCTCCACGTCCCGGGCGGCCACCATCATGAGGTCGGCCAGCTCGTCGACCACCACCACGATGAAGGGCAGGCGTTCGTAGTTGGTCCCGGTCTCCTCGTCGGCCCGCAGGTCGCCCCGGTCGTAGGCGTTGTTGTAGCCCGAGATGTCGCGCACCCCCACCTCGTGGAGGAGCTCGTAGCGCAGCTCCATCTCCCGCACCGCCCAGTCGAGGGCGTTGGCGGCCTTCTTCGGATTGACCACCACCGGGGTGAGCAGATGGGGCACGTCGTTGTACTGGCCGAGCTCCACGCGCTTGGGGTCGACCAGGATCATCCGCACCTGCTCGGGCGTGGTCCGCATGAGGATCGAGGTGATGAGCGAGTTGATGCAGCTCGACTTGCCCGCTCCCGTCGCCCCGGCGATGAGCAGATGGGGCATGGAGGCCAGGTTGATGGTGCAGGCCCGCCCGGCGATGTCGCGCCCCAGGCCGACCTCCAGGGGATGGCTGGCTTTGGCCACCTCCTCGGCGTCGAGGATGTCACCGAGGTTCACCAGCTGGCGCTGCGTGTTGGGAACCTCGACCCCGATGGCGCTCCGGCCCGGGATGGGGGCGATGATCCGCACGTCCGGGCTGGCCATGGCGTAGGCGATGTCGTGGGA
>JBOGFO010000041.1:0-3094 GCA_050743445.1 Acidimicrobiia bacterium | reverse complement strand
CGCATGTACGGGTGATTGGGAATCGGACTACCGTGGCACGAGGGCACGTGACCTGCGGGGAGGGTTCCGATGCGGCGCCGGTTGCTGCGAGTCGGTCTGGCGGCGGTGGCTGCCGCGGGGACCGTGGTGCTGCCAGTCCCGGCTCTCGCCGATGGTAGGGTGGCGTCCTGCGCGCAGAGCCCGGTGGCCGAGGCCGGAGAACCGACGCCGGTGGGGTCGGGTACCTGTCCGGGGGTGCGCCCCGGGGGCCGGGTGCTGACCACGATCGCGGACTGCAGCTTGAACTTCCTGTTCCGGGCCCCTGACGGCACCCGCTACATCGGCACCGCCGGTCACTGCGTCGACCCGGGGGGGACAAGGAACGACGAATCCAATCCCGACGGGCGAGGTCGCATCGAGAGGGTCTGGCCCCTGGGGAAGGGCCCCGCGGCCGAGGACTTCACCGGTCATCGGTTCGGCGAGTTCGCTTACGCCGTCGTCAACCCGTCGAAGGACTTCGCCCTCATCCGCCTCGACCCCGGTGTCGAGGCCAGCCCGGAGATGTGCCACTTCGGAGCACCGCGGGGCACGTTCACGACCGACACCGACGGCGCCGTTGTCCTCCGGTACTACGGCAACGCGGAAGGCGTCGGTGACGTGGCGCCCGCCCGCACGGCGGTGGCGATCGGCACCCCCCACCCCGATCACATCTTCGCCCAGGGACTGGCGCTGCCGGGCGACTCGGGCGCCGGCGTGATGACCGCCGACGGCATGGCGATCGGTGTCCTGGTGACCACCGGCTTCCACGGCATCGGGTTCGAACCGCGCGACCCTGACGAGAACCCGATCCCGTACCCGAGGACGCCCCAGGCCGATGAGCACGGGGTCGACGCCGGCACCATCGGAATCACCCGGCTCGGGCCCCAGCTGGCCCGGGCGGCGCAGAAGCTGGGCGTGGCCCTGACGCTGGTCACCGAGGGGTAGACCGCCCGGCCCCGGGGCCGTCTCCTCCTGCACGGCCGGGCCGTCCTCCTCCTGCATTGCCGGGCCGTCCTCCTCCTGCACCGCCAGGCTCCGGGAAATGTTTGTTAGCTTTTGCCATCCGCCGGAAGGAGGGGCGGAGTTTCCAAGGCGGACAATCCGGGAAAAGCGACCAAAACAAGCGGAGGGATCGGCATGGGGCGGAAGGTGCTGATGGTCGGGCTGGCAGCTATGGCGGCCGCGGTGCTGCCGGTTCCTGCCCTTGCCGATGACCCGGGGCCCACCGACCGTTCCCGGAGCGAGGCGTTGGCCGCGGCGCCGGAGATCCCCTCCGCCCTGGTCCCCTGCTCGCAGACCCCGGCGCCCGCCGCCGGGGAATCGGCGCCGGTCGGGCCCGGCCCCTGCCCGGGCGTGCGCCCCGGGGGCCGGGTGGTGTCCACGATCGCGGACTGCACGCTCAACTTCCTATTCAAGGCGCCTGACGGCACCCGCTACATCGGCACCGCCGGTCACTGCGTCGAACTTGGGCACGAGACCACATTCAAAGACTCCGACAACGACGGGAACGGCCGCGTCGAGAGGGTCTGGGCCTGGGGGAATGGTCCGCTGGCCATGGATTCCACGGGTGTGCGGTTCGGGGAGTTCGTCTACGCCGTCAAATACGACCCGAAGGACTTCGCCCTCATCCGGCTCGACCCCGGGGTCCCAGCCAGCCCGGAGATGTGCCACTTCGGGGCACCCCGCGGCGTCTCCACCACCGCCACCGCCGACACCGGGGGCGCGGTCGTCCTGCGGTACTACGGCAACGCGGAAGGCGTCGGAGACGTGACACCCGCCCGCTCTGCCGTGGCGATGGGCACCCCCAACCCCGATCACATCTACGCCGCCGGACTGGCGCTGCCGGGCGACTCGGGCGCCGGCGTGATGACCGCCGACGGCCTGGCGATCGGGGTCCTCGTCAGCACCGGCTACCAGCTCCCGGCTCCGAGCGAGTTCCCTCAGGCCAACGAGAAGGGCGTGGACGTCGGCACCATGGGGATCACCACGCTGGGGCCCCAGCTGGCCCGGGCGGCGGAAAAGCTGGGCGTGGTCTTGGAGCTGGTGACGGCGGAGTAGACCGAACTCAGCGGTCGGTGCCGGCCTCCGCCTGGAGGAGGCCGTACACGACGGAGTCGGACAGGGCCGCCCACGAGGCCTCGATGATGTTCTCGGACACCCCGATGGTGCTCCAGGAGTGCTCCCCGGCGGCGCTGTCGAGCAGCACCCGGGTTACCGCCCCGGTGCCCCGGTGGGTGTCGAGGACCCGCACCTTGTAGTCGGTGAGGTGGATCCCGGCCAGCGCCGGGTGGGCCTGGCCGATGGCCTGGCGCAGGGCCTGGTCGAGGGCGTGGACGGGGCCGTTGCCCTCGGCGGTGGCGATGATCCGCTCCCCGCCCGCATGGAGCTTGATGGTGGCCTCGGTGGACACGGCCCCGTCGGCCTGCTTGTCCATCGTCACCCGGAAGCTCTCGAGGCGGAAGAACTCCTGCTCCCAGCCCGCCGCCCCCCGCAACAGCAGCTCGAAGGATCCGTCGGCGGCCTCGAAGTGGTAGCCCACGTGCTCCAGCGTCTTGAGGGTCTCGAGCACGTCGGTGAGCTGGTCGTCGCTGAGGTCGACTCCGACCTCGGCCGCCTTGAGGGCGACGGTCGACTTGCCCGCCAGCTCCGAGACCACGAAGCGGGTGAGGTTGCCGATGGCGTCGGGCGCGACGTGCTCGTAGGCGTCACGGGCCCGGGCGATGGCCGACGTGTGCAGCCCGGCCTTGTGGGCGAAGGCGGACGTCCCCACGTACGGCGCCTGGGGGTCGAGGGTGAGGTTGACGATCTCGGCGATGACGTGGGACACCGGGGTGAGCAGCGCCAGGCGCTCCGGCGCCAGCGTCTCGATCCCCATCTTGAGGGAGAGGTTGGGGATGATCGTGGACAGGTTGGCGTTGCCCGTCCGCTCGCCGTAGCCGTTGATGCACCCCTGCACCTGCACGGCACCCTGGCGGACGGCGGCCAGCGCGTTGGCCACGGCACAGCCGGCGTCGTTGTGGAAGTGGACGCCGAGCGGGGCCTGCGGCAGGGCGGCCCGGACCTCGGACATCACCCC
>JBOGFO010000040.1:0-2980 GCA_050743445.1 Acidimicrobiia bacterium | reverse complement strand
TCGCGGACCTTGAGCGCCCCCATGAACGCCTTGAAGGGCTTGATGCCGAAGTCGGACTGGACGACCTTGAGGCGGGCCTGGGCCTTGCCCCCGTCGATTTGCACGTCCACCGTGACCGGTCGGGTGGCCCCGTTGATGGTGAGCTCGCCGGGAATGGAGATCCGGCTGCCGTTCACGGTCGGCTCCCCCTTCGACCGCAGGGTGATGGGGCCGACGCCCTTCAGGATCTTCTCGTCGATGTTCTTCTTGATGTCCCCGATGTCGGACCGGCTCAGGGGTTTGGCGCCTCCAACTCCCTCGATCACCGAGAACGACGGCACCTCGGCGGTCGCCTCGATCGACGACTGACTCAGATCGTCGGGATTGGCCTCGACCTTGGCACTCCAGTCCCGCACCTCGATGATCAGGTCGTGGCCCATCTTGGAGGCCACGCCTTCCCGGAAGACCTTGAGCACCAACCGGCCATCCGACGGACCGAAGGCGAAGCTGCCGGCGGGTACATCGGTCATGGTTCCTCCTGAGAGAGCGACACCGGTCGGGGGACTTCTACCCCGATCCGCAGCTCAGGAGACTACGCCCCTCGGAACTGGGCGATTCCGGGGTGCGGGTCCCCGTTGATCTCGGTGAAGTCGCCGGCGATGTAGAGGTGATGGGCACCCAGGTATCCGTGGTACGGCCCCTGGGGCGTGTTGGCGGTGGCGTTCCAGCCGTCGAGGTTGCCGTTGGCGGGATCGAAGGCGGCCAGGTGGCGGCGGTTGGGGTTGCCGTCGTCGGGACAGTACTGGTAGCAGTCCGAGTCCTTGTCCAGGATGATGTAGTCGTAGTGGCCCAGGAGGTAGATGACCTCCTCGGTGGCGATCACGTCGGTCGCGTCACCGTCGGTCCGGGCCTCCCATTCCGCGTCTGCGTCGGCACCGGGGACGAACTTGTAGAGCCGGCCCCCGGGGCCGCCCGTGGCCACGTAGAAGGTGTGGCCGTCCGGGGCCATGTCCATGCCGAACACGGGCCGTTCCATGCTGCCCTGCCAGGCCGAGGGTTCCCCGGTGGCGGTGTCGAGCGTGACCAGGCCGTCCTGGCCGCCGAAGTCGAGGAAGGTCCCGCCGACGTGGAGCATCGTCCCGTCACGGGAGACGCCGAGGGTGTAGACGATCCCGTTACCCGACGAGCTCTCCTCCCCCGTCTGGCCCACGTACTCGCCGTTGGGCATGCCGGGCGGGACGAAGGTGTCGACGAGGGCGCCGGTGCCGGTGTCGTAGGCGGCCACCTGGGAGCGCGAGTGCTCAACGCCGTCCCTGGTGATCGTGTCGAAGTTGCCGGCGGCGTAGAGGCGGTCGCTCCGGAGGGCCAGCGCCCGCACCCCGGAGTTCGGGTTCCCCTTGATGAAGGTGGGGTCGAACTGGCCGCTGGCCAGGTCGAGGACGGTGAGGTTCTTGGCCGGCACTCCGGCCATGGTGTTGAACGTGCCACCCACGAACAGCTTCTGACCATCAGCCGAGAGGGCGAAGGCCCGCACCGGCCCGTCGGGGCCCGGATCGAAGGCCAGGAGCTCTCCGGTGGTGACGTCGAGCGCGGCGAAGTGGGCGCGGGGCGTGGGCGGGCCCTTGACCCCCGCGCCCGGCGGGGTGACGGTGGTGAACTCGCCGCCCATGTAGAGGGTGTTGCCCACCTCGATGACGGCCAGGACCCGGCCCGCCTTGTTGCCCTCGCCCTCGCCGCTGCCCCAGGTCGGGTTCGGGACGTTGGCGAAGCGCAGGGGCCGGGGCCCGGGCGTCGTGGTGGTCGTGGTCGACGGCGGCGGTGTCGGCGCCGGGACCTGGTCGCTGTCGCCCTGGGACACGGGGTCCGGGGACGCGGCGCCACCCGGGGACGCAGGACCCACAGACGCCGGACCGTTCGAACGGCGAATGGAGGCCATTCCGACCACGGCACGGTTGAGCGCCGCCGGGGCCCCCAGCTGGCCGGCGTCACCGAAGGCCAGGACCTCGCCTTCGGCGCTCACCTGCCAGTAGCCGGCCCCGCTGGCCGTGGGCACCATCGAGACCACGGTACGGCTGCCCCCCGGCCGGGCCGCCCGGTCCGGGGCCGCCCCGAAGAATCCGGCGTCGCCGAAGGAGAAGACCCCGCCGTCGGAGGCGGTCAGCCAGTACCCCCCGCCGGAAGGCGTGGTGGCCATGCCGGTGATGGGCCGGTTGAGCCGGACGGCGCCCGTGGAGCCATGGAAGGCGGCGTCGCCAAAGGCGAAGATCCCGCCGTCCGACGCCACCAGCCAGTAGCCATCGCCGGAGGGCGTCGCCGACATCCCCACGATGGGCTTGTTCAGGCGCACGTCGCCCGTCGAACCGAAGAAGCCGGCGTCGCCGAAGCTGAAGATCCCGCCGTCGGAGGCGACCAGCCAGTAGCCGGCCCCGGTGGGCGTGGGGGCCATGCCCACGATGGGCCGGTTCAGCTGCACGGCCCCGGTGGAGCCGTGGAAACCGGCGTCGCCAAAGGTGAAGATCCCGCCGTCGGTGGCCACCATCCAGTAGCCGCCACCCGACGGGCTCGACGCCATACCCACGATGGGCTTGTTCAGACGCACGTCCCCCGTGGACCCGAAGAAGCCGGCGTCGCCGTAGGTGAACACCCCGCCGTCGGAGGCGACGAGCCAGTAGCCGGTGTTGGCGGGCGCGGCCCAGGCCGGGGCCGGAGCCCGGGACAGCACGGGCAGGAGGGCGGCCAGGAGAGCGACGAGCAGTGCCGGAGCACCGCGCCGGCGCCGGCGACAAGCTGGTTGACGAGGCATCAGTGCCCTCCCGGGTGTACAGGCAGCGGTCCGGGGCGTCGGCTGCTACAGGTCGCTTGGGGACAGATACTCCGCAAAAGCCCCGAAATCCTCCTTTTTCGGGAGGAATCGCCCCATTCGTTTACCGGCGGTTTCCGTCCTCGGCGAGGTCGAGGGCGAAGGCCCAGCCGGTGATGTCACCCCACTGCTGATCGAGCT
>JBOGFO010000039.1:0-3746 GCA_050743445.1 Acidimicrobiia bacterium | reverse complement strand
CACCCCCGTCGCCGACAGGGCGTCGACCAGGCGCACCCGGTCGGCCAGGGCGACGGGAGCCTCACTCTGGAGCCCGTCCCGGGGGCCGACCTCCCGCACCTCGGCCCGCGGCGGCAGCGCGGCGGAGGACGACGGCTCGGCGGGTCCCATGAACCCAATTGTCCCAAGCCGCTGGCGGACGGGCGAAATGCCACCGGGTCACCCCAAACGGGCATGTCTGCCGGGGGGGAGGAGGACGCCGGCGACAGCGTTGCGAACTTTGCCCGTGAAGCTGCCCCCCACCGGACCGGAGTCCCGCCCATGCAGATGCCCAGCCGCAGCCAGCTCGCCCGCAGCCTGGCCTGCACGCTGGCCGGGGCGGTGGCCGGCATCCTCCCGGCCACGCCGGCCCACGCGGCCGAGGGCCGCATCCTGATCGTGAAGACCGACCAGTTCGCCGAGCCTGTCGCCGGGGCCGTGTTCGAGGCGTTCCTCAGCGACGGCGACGGCAGCTTCGAGCCCGACGAGGTCGACGGGGACGCCAAGGCGGCGGAGTGCACCTCGGAGAACGACGGCGAATGCAACCTCGGCCCGCTGGCCGACGGCGACTACTTCGTCCGGGAGCTCTCGGCTCCGGCCGGGTACCTGGGCGACACCGGCGTCCGTGGGCCCATTCCCGTCGTCGAGGACGACGTCGTCGTCATCGACCGGGCCACCGACCTCGACGGCGACGGGCAGTCCGACGGGTTCCTCAACGTCCGCGACATCATCGTGGGCAGCCTGGTCGTCTCCGTCGAGGGTGGCGACCCCACCTTCGAGCTCGACCCGCCCGTACTGGGCCCCTTCATCCTCGGCGAGGGCGAGTCGGCCACCTTCACCAACCTTCCCCAGGGCGAGTACACCCTCACCGTCACCGACCTGGAGGACGGCACCGTCCTCGACGCCATCGACTGCGGCGACGCCGAGATCGCCTCCGACCTTCCCGGGCAGTCCGTCACCTTCGAGATCAGCCCGGAGGAGACGGTCGAGTGCACGTTCACCGTCTCGGAGATCGAGGACGACGACTACGACGGCTACGACGACGACCCCGGTGACCCCGACTTCGACTTCGAACCGCCCTTCGTGGAGGCCGGCGACCCCGACACCCCTCCTCCTGCGGCCGACCCGGGCGCCGGCGCCGCCGGCGTCAACACCCCGCCCACGGGCGATCCGGGGCTGATCGTCTCCGGCGCCACCGGCACGCCGGCCACGCCGGGCAGCGACACCATCCCCGGGACGTACGCCGAGCTGCCCCGCACCGGCGTCGCCGTGGCTGCGACCAGCGCCCTCGGGGCCGCCCTGGTCGCCCTCGGTGGGCTCGCCACCTGGGCCGGCGCCCGGAGGCGCCGGGCGCGTACCGGTCTTTAGGAACGGAGCGGATTCATCCGGGTCATGTCTTCCGGCCCGTCAGAGGTCGCCGGGTCCTTCAGTGAGAAGCATGCCACGACACCCCGACCCCTGGAGCGCCCCGTGTCTATTCTGTCCAGATTCTCCAACCGCCGCGACGCCGCCGGGCGCGCCGGCCGGTCCGCCATCGCCCTCGGCATGCTCGTCACCCTGTCGTCGGCGTCCCTCGCCGTGGTGGGTGGGCCCCAGCCCGCCGGCGCCGCCGCCGGCAACATCGACCTGCAGCAGTGCGCCAACGAGACCGGCACCTGCGACTGGATCCAGAGCGCCCTGATCGACACCAACTCGGACTACTTCGAGGGCATGTCGGTGCCCCAGCGGGTCCTGCTCCGCGACATCGACGCCACCCCCGGCGACGTCCACACGCTCCAGGTCTCCCACCAGGCGACGAAGAACGGCGTGCACGCCTACGACTGGCTCACCTCCTACGCCCAGGCGCAGGCGGCGGCCACCGCCTTCGGGGTGCCGATCACCCTCGACGAGTGCGGCCCGTCCTTCACGCCCAACGGCCCCGGCCAGACCGACTGCAACGCCGTGATCACCGCCGGCTTCAGCGACACGGTCGACGTCCCGGACGACCCCTTCGTGAGCTCGACCCCGGCCGGGCCGGGCACCACCGCCACCCAGGTCCTGATCGACGAGTACGAGACGGCCTTCGGCAACCGTACGATCGAGGTGCTGGGCGACGCCGCCGTCACCGTCAACAGCCTGACCATGACCCACGACGTGGCCGACGAGGGTGACACCGGCGACTCCCGGATCAACTACGTCCTCACCTTCACGTCGGCAGCCGACAACGTCCTCGTGCAGTTCGCCGCCCACCTGGCGGTTGGGGCCGGCTCGGTCGCCGACTGGGGTCTGGACCTCGGCGCCGGCGACGTGGACGGTGCCAGCAACGACGTGCGCCTCACCGCGGGCGCCTTCGACGGTCAGGGCGGCTCCCAGACCAACCCCATCAACGTCAGCGCCATCTCCTCGGCGGTGGGCGAGATCCGGATCTCCAAGCTCGTGACCGACGGCGACGGGGACGACTTCCCCTTCACCTTCGACCCGCCCGGAGCCGGTCCCAGCGCCTTCACCGTCGACAACGGCGAGACCGTCGCCTTCCCCAACCTCTCCCCCGGGGATCCCTATGTGATCACCGAAGGAGACCTGGGCATCGCCTTCGGTCTGGTCGACATCGTCTGCAACGCCGACGCCGATGCCGTCGTCGACCTCGGCACCCAGTCCGTCAGCATCGACCTGGGCCCCGGCGAGCTCGTCACCTGCACCTTCATCAACACCCAGCTCGACGGGGGCATCTTCGACTCCGAGATCAACATCCGGAAGATCGTGGACGGCGGCGGCGGCCCGGCGTTCGACTTCAACTTCGACCCGGCCACCGCCGATCCCACCGCCTTCGACCTTTCCGACGGCGAGACCGACGAGTTCACCCCTCTCGGCCCTGACGTGTACGTCGTCAACGAGGTCCTCCCCGTGCCGGGCTTCGAGCTGACCGGCATCGAGTGCTTCGACAACGACGGCGTCGACGGCGCCGGGTTCGCCATCGACGAGGCGACCGGGACGGTCACCATCACCATCACTTCCGCCACCAACCAGCTCGTGTTCTGCACCTTCACCAACGCCCCGCTGGCTGCCCCCGAGCTGGGCGAGATCAACATCTCCAAGCTGGTCACCGGCGGCGGCGGTCCCGAGTTCGACTTCACCGTCACGCCCGACGGCGACCCCGCGGCGGCCTTCGGCCTGGCCGACGGCGAGACGGAGACCTTCGGCGACCTCGAGGCCGGCGTGTACACCGTGGCCGAGCTCGACGAGGCCGGCTTCGACCTCGACGGCATCGAATGCAACGACGGGGCCACGGTTGTGATCGACGAGGCCGCCGGCACCGTGGCCATCACCCTGGCCGCCGGTGAGGTCGTGGACTGCACGTACACGAACGCGGCGGAGCCCGACGACTACGAGGACTACCCCGGCGACGACGACTTCGACTTCGACACGCCCTTCGACGACGCCGGCGACCCCGGCACCCAGAACCCCACGACCGATGTCGCGGGCGGCAACCTCGGGTTGAACCAGCCGCCGGCCGGCGCTCCGTCCGGTGACCAGCTCGCCACCGCCGGGGAGACCGCCACCCAGCCGCCGGCCGGCGACCCCATCGCCGCGGCCGAGCTGCCGAGGACCGGCGCCGGGGTCCGGCACCTGACCATGCTGGCCGGCATCCTCCTGATCCTCGGCGGCGCCGCCAGCCTGGCCGGCCCCCGCCGGCGCAGGGCCGCTCAGCTCTAGGGCCATCCACCGCGGGCGGGGGTCACCTTCGGGTG
>JBOGFO010000038.1:0-9465 GCA_050743445.1 Acidimicrobiia bacterium | reverse complement strand
TTGGCGGAGACGGTGCTGTCGGCGTCGCCCTGGCCGCAGGCGGCGCTGAGGACGGCGACGAGGGCGACACCGGCGACCATGCGGGCAACCCGCTTGCCGGGGGTCTTGGTGAGGGGTTGTGACGTACTCATTGTGCGGTTCCCTTCTCCTTGTTCGCTGTGTTCGACATGGAATACGATGCTTTATTGGACAACGATCTTGCCGGTCATGGAGGTGTGCCGGCTGCAGAAATACGGGTAGGTCCCGGGCTGGTCGAAGGTGAAGCTGAAGCTCTGGCCGGCTCCGTCCATGGGGCCGTCGAAGGTCCCGTCGGGCGTGCCGGGGGTCGCTCCCGAGGTGGCGGTGTGCAGGATCTGGTCCTGGTTGGTCCAGGTGACCTTGGTGCCGGGCTTGAGCGCCAGCTCCCCGGGCATGAACAGGAACTGCTTGACCGTGATGGCCGTTGCTGCTGCTTGCGTGGTGGCCGTCGTGGCCGGGGTGGGGGCGGTGGTGGGGGCGCTCGTGGCCGGGGTGGGAGCGGTCGTGGTGGCGGTCGTCGCCGGCGCCGCGGTGGTCGTCGTGGTGGCGGCGGCGGGCTGGCTGGCGGTGGTCGAGGATGCGGATGTCGTCTCGTCGGAATCCGAGCCGCCGCAGGCGCCGAGCAGCACCGTCGTGGCGACACCGGCGAGCACGATATGACCCAGACGGCGGGTCCATTGCTTGCTCGGAGTCGGTTCTGTGCGAACCGATTTGTTGGTCGGATGGGGCGTGGTCATGCCCGCTTTCCGGACCCACCCCCGGGTTCGGATGATGGAATTAATTTTCGTACATCGAACCCATCCAGGACCGGAGCGGCGCCGTAGAGAGCGGTATGATCAGCCAAGACCTCTCCACGATGAGCGACGCCGCGCTGGTGGTCGCCATCGGCCGTTGGAACCAGGCCGCGCTGGCCGAGGCGTACCGGCGCCATGGTGGTGCCGTGTTCGGCCTGGCCCGCCGGGTCCTCGGCGACGGCGAGAGCGCCCGGGACATCGTCCAGGAGGTCTTCCTCCGCCTGTGGAACCAGCCCGAGCGCTTCGACCCGGCGCGGGGTGCGCTGCGCTCCTATCTCCTGGCCCAGACGCATGGGCGCTCCGTCGACCTGCTGCGGTCGGAGACGGCCCGCCGCCGGCGGGAGGAGCGCGACGTCCGCTCGGCGGTCGAGATCGTCGACGACGTCGAGCGCCAGGTGCAGGACCTGGGCGTGGGGAGCCAGGTGCGCGCCGCGCTGGCCGGCCTGCCCGAGCCCGAGCGCCGCGCCATCACCCTCGCATATCTCGGCGGCCACACCTACCGGGAGGTCGCCCGCCTGCTCGGCGAAGCCGAAGGCACCGTCAAGAGCCGCATCCGCTCCGGGCTCCGCCGCATGCGGGCCCCCTTGACCCACGCCGGACTGGTGGAGGCATGAACCACAACCACTGCGGTCTCGACATCGACGAGCTCCTCGGCGCCTATGCCCTCAATGCCGTGTCCGCCGAGGAGCGCCTCCTGGTCGAGGCCCACCTCGACCACTGTGATGAATGCCGGACCGAAGTCATCCAGCACTGTTCGGTGGCCGCGCTCCTGGCCCCACCCGAGCCTGCGTGCGATGAGATCTGGGACCGGCTCGTCGCCGCCCTCGAGGACACCCCGCCGCCCCTGGAGCTGGCCCCCGTCGTCGCCCTCGCCGACCGCCGCCGCCGCAGCGTCCGGGTCCTGGCCGGCATGACGGCGGCGGCCGCCGCGGTCATCGCCATCCTCGGCTTCCGGGTCGTCGACCAGGACCGCCGCCTCGATGGCATGCAGTCGGCCATGGCCGCCGACGACGTGCAGTCGGCCGCCCTCGCCGCCCTGGCGTCTCCGGCGGCGACCACCGTCGACCTGCGCACCTCCGAAGGTGAGGCCGCCGCCCAGGTGGCCGTCCTGCCCGACGGCCGCGGCTACCTCCTCGCCGACGGCCTCCCCGCGCTGGCGGCGGACCGCACCTACCAGCTCTGGGCCCTGATCGACGGCGAACGGATCTCCGCCGGCACGCTCGGGACCGCGCCCACGGCGGCCGCCTTCCACGTCGGCGGCAAGGTCGAAGGCTTCGCCCTGACCGAAGAGGACGCCGGCGGCGTGGTCGCCTCCAAGAACGGCCCCGTTCTCATCGGCTGGCTCCGCACCGCCTGACATCCGAGCCATCCAAACGGCTCGTCGGCGCCGTAGAACCTACGAACCTACCAACCGGTAATCACCTCTCCTGGGAGTCTCCATGCCCCGTCTCGCCCGCTTTCTGGCCGCCGGCCTCCTGCTCGCCGGGGGCATGATCCACCTGCAGCTGTGGCGGGACGGATACCGAGCGATCCCCTCGGTCGGCCCGCTCTTCCTGCTCAACGTCGCTGCGTCCGCCGCCGTGGCGATGGCCCTGTTCATCCCCCGGCAACGCTGGCCGCTGGCCGCCGGAGTGGCGCTGTCGGTCGGGTCGCTGGTCGCCCTGGTCATGAGCCGCACCGTTGGGGTGTTCGGCTTCGTGGAGAACGTCTGGACCCCGAGTGCCCTGCGCGCCCTGGTCGCCGAGATGGGCGCGCTCGTCGCCCTCACCGTCTGCGTCACGGCGATGTGGCGCAACGCTCCCCAGCCAGCTCCGGCCCGAGTGCGATCCGCCCGCCGATGAGTGCCCGCCCCGAATCCGCCGCCGATCGCCTGATCAACCAGTCACCTCCCCTTCCCGCCCGAAACAGCCGTGACACCCGGCGTGTCCTCAACCGTCGCAGCGATGGCGACTCCGCCGTGCTCGTCGACCCGGAACAGGCCACCGCCTCGCTCCGCACCTGGTTCCCGGACCTCCCGGGATCGGTGCAGGGGCTGCGCTTCGGGTGGTCGCCCGGCCGGCTCGATCCGGAGTACCTCGGCGACCGGTCGGCGTTCGACGCCGCCTTCCTGATCGATGCCGGCGACGGCACCCGCGGGGTGGTCGGCGTGGACTGCCGGTATCTCGAGCAGGCCAAGGCGGAAACACCCCCGTCCGGCGAGCACATGACCCGCTACCGGCAGGTGACGGAGCGCTCCGGCATCTTCACTGCCGCATGGGAACAGGCCGTGGTGGGCACCGACCTCCAGCCGTTGTGGCGCAACCATCTCCTCGCCCTGTCGATGGCGCAGCATTTCCGGGACCGCTGGAGCTGGGTCCGCTTCGTCGTCGTCCACCCGGCCGGCAACTCGAGCTTCGCCGATGCCGCCGGCCGCTACCGGGCCGTGTTGACCGACGGGACCACCTTCGAGGTGCACACCCTCGAGGCGCTCCGAAGTGTCACCGGGCGCACAGAAGCACTGTGGCTGTAGGCATCGCCAGGTTGCGTGCGAGTTCTTAGCGTTGCCCCCAACACCAGAGGGAGGCAACGCCATGGACACGAACCAGCTCCCCAGGACCGACTGGACCGAAGCGGCGAACCGGCTGCACATGATCTTGAGCCAGTCGCTGTCCGACGAGGCCCTCGACGAACTGCTCGTCTCCGAGACGGAGTTTGAGCTCGTCTACCCGGCCCGAGTTGCCTGAGCCCTGACGCCGCCTTCCCGTCGCTTGAAGCAGGAGGCCCCGCATGACCCTCACCCTTGACGCCCCGACCAACGACGCCGTCGACAGCGACGGGCAGCCCGAAGGATTCGAGGAGTTCGACACCACCGAAACCCCCGCCTCCCGGCTCGCCGCGCTCCTCGTCCAGAGCTACCGCTACACCCCGCTGTTCGCCTGAGTCCGCCGGGGGCTTCGCCCCCCGACAGAACACACTGAGCCGCCCGAGAGAGAGGGGCCTCCAATGCGCCAGCCCACTGCCACCCCGTTCAACCACAAGGACACCCGACCGAACCGGACCACCGTCGAGGGATGGCTCGCCCTCTACGGCGGCCCAGAGTTCCACGCCCAGCGCCCGGGCCGGGACGTCAGGTTCGTCGTCACGACCTTCTGATCGGGAGCGACAGCCGCCTAGGACTCGCCGCCGTCATCGGGGCGGCGACCCACGGTCATCGGGCCGCCGGCCGTGGCGTCATCGGGCAGCCATACAACGTTGAAGACGGCGGCTTTCGAAGCGGCGCCGACCTTCCGCACGGACTGAAGGTCGGGCAACGCAACCAGGCCGATCGTCTTGCTTTCCTTGGCGTCGGTCACGAGGAGACGCATCCCGTCCGGCGACCAGCTCAGCGGGACCCAGCCCGCAAGCTCGGAGCGCTCGCCCGTCCCGGGGTGAAGGAACACCGTCCGGTCCTGCTCCAGATCTGCGAAGGCCATCCACTGCGACGGAGCCCACGCCAAGCCACCGAAGCTGGCGACCGGCGGTTCGATCGTGCGACTGGAACCATCCGGCGAGATCACCACGATGCCGGTGACCTTGCTGGGAACTCCTGTGGCGGGCGCCGTTCCCTCATACACGGCCACTTCGCCGTTCGGTCCCCAGGCGGGAATCCCGAGCGCCGTGTCTCCCGACGAGGCCTTCAGCTCGGTGGTCGTTTGCGCCCGAGGATCGAAGACCATGATGCGGTCAATCGCCGGGTTCTTCGTGTTGTCGAGACGGCTGAAGAGAAGGCGGCAGTCAGCGGCCGACGCAGGTAGCGCGCCCGAGGGATCACCAAGCCCGGCGATGGGCCGGAAGGCATCGCCGTCGTAGCTGCGGAGCTCGTCCCGGAACCCGACTGACTTATCGGCGATCGTCACGACCAGGTCCGTGGCGCAGCCGCCGATGCCGAACACCCTCCCTGTATCGCTCAAGCGGTAAAGGCGGAACGGATTGAAGCGCATCTCGTAGAGATCGGCCTTCGATTCGCCTTCACCGGCCGAGGCGAAGAACCGGCCGCTCAGCGCCGGGTCCGACGGCGGGGCGATGACGACGTCCTCACCAGAACGCGAGCACGCCGTTGTCCCAAGCATCGCGATCAGCAGAGCGAAGGCCACCGGGGGCCACCGTCGACCCATGTCAGCCGCATCCGAAGGGATTGGCGCAGCGGTGCTTGTGGAAGCCCGCGAAGAGGAAGGACTGGGGACTCACAGCCTTGCTCTGCGGGAACTCCCACAGGCCCTCGACCACCGAACCCTGGTAGCCGTTGCTTCCCCCGGTGCCGACGCAGTCGGGGGCACAGTCCGCCTCCCACCAACCAGAAGCGCCGTTAGCGGTGTAGGCCTCGGCGTCGGAGTCGAAGGGTGGACGCGGTGAGCCCCGCAGAGAGCTGGTTGGCGTCTGGGTCATCCCCGCCTTGACCGTGACGTAGTCCGTTGGCACCTCGAAGCCGAGGTTGAGTGAGTAGGAGGCGGGTGTCTTGCCTTCCTTCCAAACCTGGCCGAGCTTGTAGGTGTGGCCGGCGTCCCGGAAGTAGATGCCCGGTCCGGCCATCACCGTCCGAGAACCGTTGTTGGCATCAGCGCCACCAGTTGCGCAGATGACCCATTGCTGGTGGCGCTGGCCGTCTCTTCCCCGCCGAGCGTCGTCCACGGAGTAGGGGAAGAAGTAGAACTGCGCGAAGTCGTTCCTTCCCCGGCGGCTCACCACTTCCGGATCGTGCTGCGTGAGCCCGGCCCGGTGTCCTTCGTGGACGCATGCGAAGGGTGAGTCGGCCATCGTGCGGACACGAGGGTTGTCGATCGTCGTCCTACTCCGACGGAGCACCCTCCCGGCTGCTGACACGACCTTCTCCACCACGACAGTCTGCCGGACCCCATCGGGGCTTCGCTGGGCTTGCAGCTCCGTCTCCACGTACTCCTGCGCGCCGCCTTCGGCCGACAAGGCCGGGGAGACGACGCCGAACGTCACGACCGCGGTGATTACTGACACGAGGATCATGCGAGGGCGCATGGTCCACACCTCCTTCGCCGCCCGGAGGCGACTGGGCGCGCGCAGCGTAGGAGAAGGCGCTTCGGGGCTGGGGGAGCACTTCCGGCTGCCCGCTGGTGACTCAGAACACCTGATCAACGGTGACGCGGTTCAGACATGACGCCCAAACCAGGAAAACCTCCCAAAGCGGGACAGCCGACACTCAACGTGGGATTGGCGCGGCCGCCTGGCCCGTCAGCTCAGCCAGGAAATCCTCTGGAGGCAGCGAACCTACTTTCCTAGGATGCGCCTGGCTTCGTGAGCGAGCCTCGAACGCTCTCCCTCGGTTGCCCGACGACCGCGTGGAGGCGGAAAATGGCCCTGGATGAGCGAGCACGACACGAACTGTTCCTGCGGCTTGAAGAGGTACTGGGTGCCGAACGGGCCGAGACGCTGATGGAGATGATGCCGCCCGTCGGGTGGGCGGACGTCGCCACCAAGCGGGACCTTGATGTCCTGAAACGGGATCTCGACGCCCTCGAGCAGCGACTCGACCTGCGCTTCGAGGCCTTGGAGCAAAAGCTCCTCGCTGCGTTCCGGGGGGAACTGCTCACCGGGATCACCGGTGCCGTCACCGCCCAGACGAACGCCATCACAGCGCAGACGAGAACCCTGGTCATGACCAATCTCGGCGCCGTGCTCTCGACGGCCGCCCTCGCCTTCGGCGCCGCCAAGCTGACCTGACGCTCCCGAGGGCGAATTCCCCTTAGCCTGCAGGGCAACTGCGTGCGGGGGGAGGTCGAACGATGGGCGACCGGGTGACGGTGGGAACGCTGGACGAGCTGCGGCGGGCCGGCTGCCTGACGGGCAAGGCCGGCGCTCAGCCCATCTGCGTGTTCTGGAGTGACGGCGGGGCCTTCGCCCTCGACGACCGGTGCCCGCACATGGGGTTCCCGCTGCATCGGGGGTCCGTCGAGAGCGGCCTGGTGACGTGTCACTGGCACAACGCCCGCTTCGATCTGGCCTCGGGCGGCACGCTCGACCCGTGGGCCGACGATGTTCGCTCCTACCCCGTGGAGATCGAAGCCGACGGCCGGGTCACGGTGGTCGTCGCACCCGACGCCGACCGCCGGGCCCATCTCCAGCACCGCCTGGAGGAAGGTTTGGAGCAGGGCGTCAGCCTGGTGATGGCGAAGGCCGTCCTCGGCCTCCTCGACGCCGGCGTGGCCCCGGCCGAGATCGTGCGGGCGGGCGTGGCCTTCGGCACCCGCTACAAGGAGGCGGGCTGGGGTTCCGGCCTCACGGTCCTCACCGCCATGGCCAACGTGCTGCCCCACCTCGACGCCGCCGACCGGGGCCTGGCCCTCGTTCAGGGGCTGGCGTTCGTGTCCCGGGACACCCGGGGACGGCCGCCCCGCTTCCCGCTGGCGCCACTGCCCGGCGAACTGCCGGCGCCGCGGCTGGCGACCTGGTATCGGCGCTTCATCGACACCCGCTCCGCTGACGCCGCCGAGCGGACGCTGGCCTCGGCGGTGGCCAGCTCGGACGCTGCGGCGGTGGCAGACGCCATGTTCGCCGCCGTCACCGACCACGTCTTCCTCGACGGCGGGCACACCGTCGACTTCACCACCAAGGCGTTCGAGGTCCTCGACCATCTGGGCTGGGACCAGGCCGGCGAGGTGCTCCCCACGCTGGTGGCGCAGACGGCGTCGGCGTCCCGCAGCGAGGAGCGGGGGGCGTGGCAGTACCCCCACGACCTGGCCGGCCTGATCCGCACGGCCGTGGCCGACCTGCCCGACCGGCTGGCCGCCGGCGCCGGCGCCGGCGCGGACGGCTTCGACCACGACGCCGGGGTGGCGGCTCTGGCGTGGTCGATCCTGTCCGACGATCCCCACGAAGTGGTGGCCGCCATCGACGGCGCCATCGCCGCCGGGGCCACAACCGAAGAGCTCGGCCGGGCCGTGGCCTACGCCGCGGGCTTGCGGATCACCCGCTTCCACACCCAGAACGACCACGGCGACTGGGACGAGGTCCACCACGCCTTCACCGCCGCCAACGCCCTGCACCAGGCGCTGGTGCGCTCGCCGTCACCCGAACTGGTGCGGGGCGTCTACCACGGGGCGCTGCGCATCTACCTCGACCGGTTCCTCAACATCCCCGCCGCCCGCCTGCCCTCAGCGGCGCCGGCCGGCGGTGGCGGCAGCGACCTCGACGGCCTGCAGGCGTGCTGGGACCGGGAGGGCCAGGTCGACGAAGCCGGGGCCATCGTCTACCGGTACCTCTCCGCCGGCGGCGACCCCGCCCGGATCATCGCCGCCCTCGGCCGGGCCCTGCTCACCGAGGACGCCGCCTTCCACTGGTTCCAGACCTACGAGGCCGCCGTCCGCCAGTTCGGGGCCTGGCCTGCCGGCTCGGAGGAGGGGGCCCTGATCCTCACCGGCACGGCCCGGTTCCTGGCCGCCCACACTCCGACCCGCCGGGAGCTGGCCCAGGTGGTGAGCATCGCCACCCGGCTGCGCCGGGGCGAGGCGCTCTTCGAGGAGGCGTAGGCCCTCCCCGGTCAGGGCGTGTGGCTGGCACTCCCCGGCGGGGCGAGCTCGACCCAGGTCCGCCCTGGGGTGAGGCGGATGTCGGCCCCGGCGCCGTCGACGTAGCGGGTGACGGCATCAGCGGCGGGCTTCGACCAGCGGGCGGGGATGACCTGGCCGCCGGTGAACACCCAGGCGTCGCCCTCGCCGACCACCCGGGCCTCGGGGACGGGCGCGCCGGAGGAGTCCCGCAGACCGGTGTCGCGGTACTCGACGAACTGGACGACCACGTTGGCGGGAGCCACCACCCGACCGGCGGCGTCGGCGTGGCGCCGGCCGGCCTGGGTTCGCCACCAGGCCCCGACGGTGCCGTCCCAGTCCCAGTCGACCGGCGCCGCGAACTGCAGGCTGACCCGCTGGGCGGGGACCATGGAGGCGCCGGCGGGCGGCTCCCCCTGCGCCCGGTAGGCGAAGAGGGCGGGCGGGGCCACGGCGTCGGCGGGGGCGAGTTGGAACAGCGCCGGGGTCCGGCTGAACAGGTTGTAGGGCGCCCGTCGGGAACCCTCCCGGTAGTAGCGGTCGGGAGCGACCTTCACCCCCACGTCGACCAGCGGCGCCTGGCGCACCTGCTCCTCGAAGACGGTGTTGGCGCCGGAGTAGGCGAACAGCGGCCGGTGCAGCGCGCTGGCCAGCCCGATGTCGGTGGAGCGGGCCGAGCGCACCGGCCCCACCGGGTCGGAGTCCTGGGAGTGGAACAGCGCGGCGAAGCGGGTGATCCCGCCCTCCACCAGCTCCTCGAAGACCACGTCGGCCTGGTTGAGCCCCACCTGGGGCCGGGCCTTCGGGGCGTTGTCGATCTTGACGATCAGCGCCGGGCGGGCCGGCGGGTCGCCGGGCACGCCGGTGAGGGGCGACGGGCCGGGCGGGTCGGGGGCGGCGATTGGCACTGCTACCGGCGCCGCGCTTCCCGTCGGCGCGGCGCCCACCAGAACGGCGAGGACAGCGGCGACAAGCCACCGCTGCCGGGCCGAAGTCTTGATTGCCGACCGGGCTCGCATCCTTGTCGGCGACCATACGATGCCCGTCTGCTGCGGACGGGGATTTCCCGATCGCGACTGTCGAGGAGCCGTCTGCGGGCGTTGTGCACCTCCCATGTGCAC
>JBOGFO010000037.1:0-3153 GCA_050743445.1 Acidimicrobiia bacterium | reverse complement strand
AAGACGCTCATGGTGTGGGCGCCGGCCGGCGCCACCGACGGGTCGTAGGCGGTCTGGAAGTAGAGCTCGCACCAGGCGGCGGTGGGCTCGCCCCGGCGGGCGGCGTCGGCCGCCGACTGGGTGGCGTCGATCCCGGTGGTGACCGTCACCATCGCCCGGTGCGGCTCCTCGCCGGCCCGGGCGGCACTGAAGGTGGGCAGCCGGGAGAGGGCGCAGTTGAGCTTCACCACCGGACTCACGGACTGCCATTCCCCGACCCGCGCCGCGAAGGCGGCGGGGACGTCCCCCGCCACCAGGGCGAGCGTGCGCTTCGGGTCGGCGTTGGACACGACCGTCGTCGCCCCGATCAGCTCGCCACCCTCCAGGCGCACGCCGTCCCCCGGTTCGATGGCGGCCACCTCGGCACCGCAGTGGACCACGGCGCCCGCCTCCTCGGCGGCGGCGGCCAGCACCACCGACACCTGGCCCAGGCCGCCCTCGACGTAGCCCCAGGCTCCCGTCCGCCCTTCGAGGGCGCCGAGGGAGTGGTGGGCGTGCACCCAGGCCGTCCCCGGGTCCCGGGGCCCGGCGAAGGTCCCGATCACGCCCTGGCCGTGGAGGGCGGCCCGGAGGCGCTCGTCGGTGACGTGGCGCTCCACCACCTCGGCGATGGAGGCCTCGAAGACGGTCTCGACCAGCTCGGGGTCGTGGCCGAGGCGCGCCTCCACCTCGGCCCGGTCCGGGGCGGGGCCGAGCCAGGTGTCGGTGGCCTCGCCGTAGTCGCCGCGCAGGGCCGACCGGATGCGGGCGAAGAGGGCGTCGTAGGCCAGGTAGCCGTCGACGTCGCCGGGCGAGAGCTCGGCCACGGCGGCGGCGGAGCGGTCGGGGTCGTCCCACAGCGTGAGCGACGTCCCGTCGGGGAAGGGACACCACAGGTGGGGATCGACGAACGCCACCCGCAGGCCACGCCGGCGCAGGTCGAGCTCCTCGACCACCAGCGGGTGGAGGAGCCCCACCAGGTAGGCGCAGGGAGAGACGACGAAGCCCTCGTCCCGGAACGGGCGCTCCAGGGTGGCGGCGCCGCCGATCTGGTCCCGGCGCTCGAGCACCAGCACCGACAGCCCGGCCCGGGCCAGGTAGGCCGCCGCCGTCAACCCGTTGTGGCCGGCGCCGACGACGACGACGTCCCAGCGCCGGCCGGCCAGATCTGTGGCGATCAGGCCCCCTGCCAGTTGGGCGGGCGCTTCTCGGCGAAGGCCCGGGCCCCTTCCAGCGCATCCTTGGAGCCGAAGACCTCACCCATGATCGGGCCCTGCCAGGACCAGAACTCGTCCGAGTCCTTGGTGAAGCCGCCGTCGATCACCTTCTTGGAGGCGGCCAGGGCCAGGGGCGCGTTGCGGGCGATCGTCCCGGCCAGCTCCTTGGCCGTGGCCAGCGCCTCACCCGGCTCGGCCAGGCGGTCGACCAGGCCGATCCGGTTGCCCTCCTCGGCCGTGATGGGCTGGCCCGTGAGGGCCATGAGGTTGGCCTGCCCGAGGCCCACCCGGCGGGGCAGGCGCCACAGGGCCCCGGCCCCGGCGAAGAGGCCCACGCCCACCTCGGGGATGCCCAGCCGGGCTTCCCGGGAGGCGACGATGACGTCGCAGGCCAGGGCGATCTCGAGGCCGCCGGCCAGGGCGAAGCCCTCGATGGCGGCGATGAGCGGCTTGCGGGCGCCGTGGGCCACGATCCCGGCGAAGCCCCGGTCCCCGGCCACGGGGAACTCGCCGCTGGCGAAGGCCTTCAGGTCCATGCCGGCGGAGAAGCCCTTCCCGGCGCCGGTGACGATCCCCACGGACAGCACCGGGTCGTCGTCGAGGCGGTCGAGGGCGGCGGACATGGCCTCGGCCACCTGCTTGTTCACGGCGTTCCGGGCATCGGGCCGGTTGATGGTGATGACCAGGACGGATCCGTCCGCCTCGGCCCGCAGGACCTCTTCGTCGGCCATGGCCAGCTCCTCTCCGCCGGGACTCCGGCACGGGCCGTCTGCCTACCCCAGCCAGAGCAATGGCATCAAATCCAGGCTCCACTACCCTGGAGTTGTGGGGAGACAGAGATGAAACGCCTCATCGTGGCGTTCTCCATCGGAGCCGTGGTCTTCACCGCCGTCTGGGCCTCGGCGGCGTCGCTCAACGTCGGCGGGAACGTGATCCAGAGTGGCGGCGGCACCACCGGCACCTGTGACGCCGACGGGGTGACGACCACCTACACGCTGGTCTGGAACGCGACCTCCGGCGACTTCGACGTCGACAAGGTCACCGTCAACGGCATCAACGCCGCCTGCGCCAGCCCCGCCCTGGTCATCGACGTCGACCTGGCCAACGCCTCGGGCGCATCGCTGAGCCACGTGACCGCGACGGTCCAGGCCGGCGGCGGCAACCAGCTGATCGACGTGCCCAACACCGCGGCCGCCAACGTGGCCAAGGCGCAGGTCGCCATCCACTCGTGATGGGCGGCCGGCCCCGCCTGAGGACGCCCCGCCCATGGCTGTGGTTCGTAGCGGCCGGGCTGGCGATCAGCATGGGTTGGGCCGCGGCCTCGTCGTTCCCGGTGGGCGGGGGCGTGATCGACGTCTTCACCGGCGGCGGCGCACCCAGGATCGTCGGGTCGCTGGCCTGCTCGGCCGTGTCCGGGCTCAACCCGGTGAACGGCTCGTCTGCCGCCAACCTCCTCATCGGGACCGCCGGCGCCGACTACATCGTCGGCGGCGGTGGCGACGACATCATCCTGGGGCTGGGAGGCTCCGACTGCATCGTCACCACCACCGGGGCCGATGTCATCGACGGCGGTGCCGGCAATGACGAGATCCAGGCCGGAGGCGGGGCCAACAAGGTCAACGGCGGGCTGGGCAACGACACGGTGACCACGACCGGTTCGGCGGCCAACGCCATTTCCGTCGGGGAGGGCAACGACCTCGTCACCACCGCTGGCGGCGCCGACCTGGTGGCGGGGGGCCCGGGCCACGACACCCTCAACACGGGTGCCGGAGACGACCTGTTCGACGGCGGCGACGGCGAGGACACCATCGGCGCCGGTGACGGCGCCAACACCGTCAACGGAGGCCCCGCCAACGACACCATCACCGCCGGTTCGGGCAACGACCTCATCGACCCGGGCGACGGGACCAACAGCGTC
>JBOGFO010000036.1:0-4739 GCA_050743445.1 Acidimicrobiia bacterium | reverse complement strand
CCTGGAGGTGGACGAGGCGGGCCAGCAGGGCGAGGAAGGCCACCGCACAGACCAAGCCGGCGAGCGTCGTCCGGGGCGGTCGGGCGCGGGTCACGCCGGGCGGGGCACCGCGACCAGTCTCCGCACGAGGACGAAGACGACCGGCGACAGGGCGCCGGCGGTGACCGCGGCCCGGGCGAGCAGCTCCATTCGGGGGGCGGAGGGCATCCCCTCCCCGCCGAGGGCGGCTGCCTCGAGCAGCACCAGGACGCCCGCCAGCAGGGCACCGGCGGCGACCCGAGGGGCGACGAGGAGAGCCCGGCGGGGCACCGGGAACGAGGCCGCGGCCCGGGCCACGGCCGTGAAGGCGGCGGCCGAGAGCCCGAGGGGCGTGGTGAGGAACAGGTCGGCCCCCAGGCCGGCGGCGAAGCCGAACACCACCGCAGCCCGGGGTGGCGCGAGGGCGGCGACCACCACGGTGGTGACCAGGAGGAGATCGGGGGGGGCCCCGGGCGGCGCCAGGCGGGGCGCGAGCACGGCTTCGGTCACCACCGCCACGAGGAGCACCCCACCCAGGGACCAGGTGACGCCGCGTCTCACCGCGGGGCCCGCCAGTCCAGCACCTCGACCACCTCGAGGCGGCTCACGTCGGCGAGGGGCGCCACCGTCAGGCCTCCGGGCCGGACGTGGCCGACGGGCACACCGGGCGGGAAGCGCCCGTGGGCCAGGCCGGCGGTCACCACCAGGCTGCCGTCAGCCGCCTCCACCCCGGGGTCGAGCAGCTGGAGGCGCAGGCTGCGGCCCGCCCCCTGCGCCACGCCGATCGCGCCCGTGTCGGCCAGGCGCACCCCGACCGCCATGTCCGGGTCGACGAGCGGGAGGACGCCGGCGCGACGGCCCGAGGCCGTCACGACCCGACCGACCAGCACACCCCCGGCCACCACGGGCATCCCCGGTCGGATGCCGGCGTCGGTGCCCTGGTCCAGGACCAACCCCGACCCCGGGCGGCCGGCGGGGAGGGCCAACACCCGGGCGGGGATCCGGGGAACGGCTCCGGGCGCGGCCAAACCGGTGAGCGACGCCAGCTGGGCGTTGTCCCGCTCGAGGGCGTCCGCCCATCCGGCCTGGCTCCGCACGCCGGAGACCGACCGGCGGAGCCGGGCGTTCTCCCGGGCGAGGTCGTCGGCCCGGCCCAGGGCGACGGCCAGGGCCGAGAAGGGGCGGGTGGCGGCGCCCTCCAGCTGGGCGAGGCGGGCCCGGACACCGGACCGGATCCCGTCGACCATTCCACCGGTGGTCCCCGCGTGGTCAGCGACAGCCAGGGTGAGCGAGATGGCGACGAGCAGAGACGAAACCCGGGTCCCGGCGCCGGCCCTGTCCGGGGTCCGGGGTGCACCCGGGAGACCGGTCACGCCGAGCGTGCACCCACGAACACACCCGAGCACTCGTCGAGGCGCTCCAGGCAGTGGCCCGCACCGCGCACCACGGCGTGGAGCGGGTTGCCGGAGATGACCACGGGCATTCCCGTCTCGTCGGCCAGGCGCTGGTCGAGCCCGGGCAGCAGCGCGCCGCCGCCGGTAAGGGAGATCCCCCGGTCCAGGATGTCGGCGGCCAGATCCGGAGGGGTGCCGTCCAAGCTGACCTTGACGGCGTCGACGATGGCGCCGACGGGTTCCTCCAGGGCCTCGCGCATCTCCTCGGTGGAGGTCACGACCGTCCGGGGCAGGCCGCTGATGAGGTCCCGTCCGGTGACCTCGGCGGCGCCCTCCTCCTCCGGCGGGTAGGCACTCCCGAGCAGCAGCTTGATCTCCTCGGCGGTGCGCTCCCCGAGCACGAGGCCGTGGTGCTTCTTGACCCAGCCGATGATGGCCTCGTCGAGGTCGACGCCACCCAGGCGCAGGGACACGCTGGCCACCATGCCCCCCAGCGACACGACGGCCACCTCGGTACGCCCGCCCCCGACGACCACCACCATGCTCCCGGCGGCCTCGTGCACGGGCAGTCCGACCCCGATGGCCGCCGCCATGGGCTCCTCCACCAGGTGGACGGGGCGGCGGGCACCGGCCGACTCCGCCGCTTCCTGCACGGCCCGTTGCTCCACGGCGGTGATGCCCGACGGGACACAGACGAGCATGCGGGGCCGGCTCATGCGCCGGGGGCTGACCTGCTCCACGAAGTGGCGGAGCATCCGCTCGCACACGTCGAGATCGGCGATGACACCGGCCTGGAGCGGGCCGACCACCTCGATGTGGGCCGGGGTCCGGCCCTGCATGCGCTTGGCGTCGGTCCCGATGGCGAGCGGCCGGCGGTCAGCAGCGGCCACGGCCACCAGCGAGGGCTCCTCGAGGACGATGCCCCGGCCCCGGACATAGATCGTGGTCGTCGCCGTGCCGAGGTCGACGGCCAGATCGCGCCCACCCAACGCTCGCGTCTTGATCAGCCCTGCCTCTCGCCCTGTGGTGTGTGTCCCACCCGCCCGGTGGCCTGGCACCAAGAATGACAGGGCTGAGATTACACGCTTGGGATTTGCCCGTCCATCTCTCCCGGGCCAGCTACTCCGTGGGGAAGCGGGACGGCTACTCCGCCGGGAAGAAGAGGGCGATCTCCCGGGCGGCCGATTCCGGCGAGTCGGAGCCGTGCACCAGGTTCTCGGTCAGCTCGACGGCCAGGTCCCCCCGGATGGTGCCGGGTGCCGCCTGGCGGGGGTTGGTCGCTCCCATGAGGGTGCGCACCACCGCCGGTGCTTCCGGGCCCTCCACGACCATGGCCACCACGGGTCCCCGGGTGATGAAGGTCACGAGGTCCTTGTAGAAGGGCTTGTCCACGTGCTCGGCGTAGTGACGGCCGGCGAGACCCTCGTCGATGGTCATCAGCCGCATCTCCGCGATCCGGAGGCCCTTGCGCTCGAACCGGGAGATGATCTCCCCCACCATGCGCCGCTCGAGGGCGTCGGGCTTGCACAGGACCAGGGTGCGATCGCTCATGGGTCAGGACCTCCGGAGGAGGGCCTGGCGGCTGGGGCTGGGGCCCCCGGCCGCACGGTGATGAGCCGCCAGGCGAAGAACAGGAAACGCAGCACCCTATCCACTAGAGCGAGGCCCGGGCTGCTCCCACGACATAGAGCGAGCCGGTCACCACCACCTGGTCCTCGGGGCCGGCCCCCTCCACCGCCCAGCCCACGCCCTCGCTGACGCTCGACGCCACCTCCACGCCGTCGATGCCCAGCTGCTCCCGGGCCACGGCCGCCAGCTCCGCGGGGTCGAGGGCCCGGGCCGTGGGCGCGGGGACCGCGATCACCCGGGTGGCGATCTGGGCGCCCAGCGCCGTGAGCATGAGCGCCGGGTCCTTCTCCCGCAGGAGCCCGACGACCAGGGTGCGGGGGCCGGAAGGGAACTCCTCCGACAGCGCGGCCAGCAGCGCCTCGGCGCCGGCCACGTTGTGGGCGCCGTCCAGGATCACCAGGGGCGCGTGGCCGACGACCTCCAGGCGCCCCGACGACCGGAAGCGGGCGAAGGCGTCGTCGACCACGTCGGGTTCGAGCGGACCGTCGAAGAAGACCTCGGCGGCGGCCAGGGCCAGCGCGGCGTTGTCGGCCTGAAAGGCGCCGTGGACGGGCAGGTGGACGTCGGGGTAGGCGCGCCCCGGCGTGCGCAGGTCGACCATGTGCCCGCCGAGGGCGAGCCGGATGTTCGAGGCGGCGAAGTCCTGGCCCCGCACCAGGACCCGGGCCGGTCCGCGATCGACGAAGATGGCTTCGAGCTCCGGGTCCGTCTCCCCCAGGACCAGGATCGATCCGGGCTTCACGATGCCGGACTTCTCGCCTGCGATCTCGTTCCGCGTGGATCCGAGGTACTCGGTGTGGTCGAGGCTGACGTTGGTCACCACCGCCACCGTCGCGTCGGCCACGTTGGTGGCGTCCCACGTGCCACCCATGCCCACCTCCACCACGGCCACGTCGACCGCCTGGTCGGCGAAGAACCGGTAAGCGGCGGCAGTGAGGATCTCGAAGTACGAAGGGGGCGCGGGCAGCATGGCTTCCACGGCGGCCACCGCCCAGAGCGCCTCGGCCAGGGCGTCATCGTCGATGGGTTGTGGCATCCCCCCGGCTGACTCCTCGCCCCGGGCCCAGGCGATCCGCTCGTTGAGCACCTCCAGGTGGGGACTGGTGTAGGCGCCCACGGACAGGCCCTGGGCGGCCAGCAGGCAGGCGATCATGTTGGTGGTCGTCGTCTTGCCGTTGGTTCCGGTGATGTGGACGACCTGGAAGTCGCGCTGCGGGCTGCCCAGCAGCTCCACCAGCGGGCGCATCCGGTCGAGGCTCGGACGCCGCAGTGCACCCCCCCGCTCCAGGTTGGTGTGCCTGTCGAGCCAGGCCAGTGCGTCCCCAAGCGACGTATCCATCACGCCCGGGAATCTAGGCTCGGGCATGGTCGCACCAACAAAATGGATTCTCCGGCCCTGGGAGCGGGAGCTGTTCACCGGCTGCCGGCGGGCGTGGGACCTCGGAGCCCGGGAGCGCCAGAACTGGGAACCGGCCCCCGGCCGCTGTGCGACTCAATCCCCCGCCGCCTCAGCCGCCGGCAAGCTGATCCCGCTGGGCCTGGAGGGTGGCCATCGCCTCCCGGGTGACGGCCTCGCGCCGGCGCATGTCGTCGACCACGTGGGCCGGGGCCCGGGAGGTGAACTTCTCGTCGCCGAGCTTGGCGTTGATCTTCTCCAGCTCCTGGCCGTGGCGCTCGAGCTGGCGGTCGAGGTCGGCC
>JBOGFO010000035.1:0-16744 GCA_050743445.1 Acidimicrobiia bacterium | reverse complement strand
GACGATGACGGCGTCACCCGGGCGGCACCGGCTGGCGCCCAGCTCGACCGGGCGCTCGATGACGCCGACGCCCGCCGTGTTGATGTAGCAGCCGTCGGCCTTGCCCCGCTGGACCACCTTGGTGTCTCCGGTGACGATGGCGACGCCGGCGGCCTCGGCGGCCGCGGCCATGGAGGCCACGATCCGAGTCAGGTCGGCCACCGGGAAGCCCTCTTCGAGGATGAAGCCGGCCGAGAGGTACAGGGGCCGGGCTCCCGACATGGCCAGGTCGTTCACGGTGCCGTTCACCGCCAGGTCGCCGATGTCGCCGCCGGGGAAGAACAGAGGTGACACCACGTACGAGTCGGTGGTGAAGGCCAGGCGGGTGTCGCCGATGCTGAGGACGGCCTGGTCTTCCAGCGGCTCGAGGAGCGGGTTGCGGAACGCCTCCAGGAAGATGGCGTCGATCAGGATGTGCGTCGACTTGCCTCCGGCCCCGTGGGCCAGGGTGATGCGCTCTTCCTTCACCGTCTGCTTCTTGGCCCGGGCGCGCTCGATGCGGGCCAGCACCTGCTGTTCCTTGCTCAGGTGCTCCTGGCCGACGGGGTACTGGGCCAGCTCGGCATCCGAGACGGCCTCCTCGACGGCCCGTTCGGCCCAGCCCGCCCGCTCTGTGACCCCGGGGGACACCCCCGCGCCCCCGGGTATGGTCTCCCGGCTCAATTCCGGATCGCCTCCATCACGCGCTCGCGGGTGAAGCGGCCGAAGTTGTAGTAGGCGGCGCAGGCCCCCTCGGAGGAGACCATGCACGTGCCGATCGGCGTCTCGGGTGTGCACGCGGTCCCGAAGACCTTGCACTCCCAGGGCTTGATGACGCCCTTCAGGACCTCACCGCACTGGCAGGCCTTGGGGTCGGCGACGCGCACGCCCGGCACGTCGAAGATCCGCTCGGCGTCGAAGGCGGCGTAGGCGTCGCGCACCTGCAGGGCCGACTGGGAGATGAAGCCCAGGCCCCGCCACTCGAAGTAGGGCCGCAGCTCCATGACCTCGTTGATGACCTGGAGCGCTTTGGGGTTCCCGTCCCAGGGGACCACCCTGCTGTACTGGTTCTCCACCTCGCAACGTCCGTCGGCCAGCTGGCGCAGCAGCATGTACACGGAGGTGAGGACGTCGAGGGGCTCGAACCCGGCGCAGGTCAGCGGCTTGTGGTGCTGGGCGGCGATGAACTCGTAGGGCCGGCAGCCGATGACGGTCGAGACGTGGCCGGGGCCGATGAAGCCGTCGAGGCGCAGGTCGGGCGAATCCAGGATCGCCTTGATGGCCGGGATGATCGTGACGTGGTTGCAGAAGATCGAGAAGTTCTCGATCCCCGTCGCCTTGGCCCGCAGCACGGTCATGGCCGATGACGGTGCCGTGGTCTCGAACCCGATCGCCATGAATACCACCCGCTTGTCGGGGTTGTCCCGGGCGATCTTCAGGGAGTCGAGCGGCGAGTAGACCATGCGGATGTCGGCGCCGTTGGCCTTGGAGTCGAAGAACGAGCCCCGCCCGCCGGGGACGCGCATCATGTCGCCGAACGTGGTCATGATCACGTCGGGCTGGTCGGCGATGGCGATCGCGTCGTCGAGGCGGCCCATGGGCAGGACGCACACCGGGCAGCCCGGACCGTGCACCAGGGTGACGTTCTCGGGGAGGTAGTCCTCCAGCCCGTGCTTGTAGATGGTGTGGGTGTGCCCGCCGCACACCTCCATGAACTTGTACTGCCGGCCCGGCTCGCACAGCGCGGCGATCTGGGTGGAGAGCGCCCGGGCCTTGTCTGCGTCGCGGAACTCGTCGACGAAGCGCATGTGCCTGCCCCCTAGTCGATGGTCGAGTCGGCCAGGGCGGCCAGCTCGTCGTCGTAGGCCTGCCCGATGCCCTCCAGGAAGTTGAGTGCGGCGGCGGCCTCCTCCTCGTCGATCTTGGACAGAGCGAAGCCCACGTGGATCAGGATCCAGTCTCCCGGGCGCACGTCCTCGCCCTCCAGGAGTCCGATGTTGATGGCACGCCGGACTCCGCTCACGTCGACCTTGGCCAGGTCGGGGCGGTCTTCGTACAGCTCGACCACCTCTCCGGGGATTCCCAGGCACATGGCGCTCCGCTCCTCTTTGCTCTCTCAGGTCTCGATCTTCACGGCTTCGAATTCCAGGGACTCGAGGACGAGGTCGTCGCCTCCGGTGAGGGTCACATCGGTGGCCCCGCACTCGGGGCAGAGGGGAAGCTGGTCATTCGCCTCCCAGTCCTGCTCGCAACCCCGGCAATGCCCCTGGACGGGGACGACGACCACCTCGACACGGGCGCCGTCCGCCAGCGATCCCGCCGCCACCATGGAGAAGGTCTGCTCGAAGGCCTCCGGTCCCACCCGGTGCAGCGCTCCGACCCGCAGGCGAACACCGGTCACCGTGCGCCCGCCTGCTTTCCCCTCGACGACGCCGAGAACCGACTGGCAGAGCCCGATCTCGTGCATCTACGACTCCCTCAGCACGATCGTCACGTCATGCCACCCGAAGCCGGCTCACGGCTCCCTTGACCTCACCGGCGAGAACCCCGCCACCCGTCTCGAAAGCCTGCCGGGCCATCTGGCCGATCATGCCCTTGCCCGTCTCGACCATGGCGGCGAACTCGTCAGAGTTCTGGATCTGCTGCCACGCCTTCATCAGTTGGTTGAGGCCGTCCTCGCCGGCTTTCGCGCCCACGAAGTAGCCCACTGCGAAGCCAACAATTGCGAGCATCCGTTCACTCCTCCTGTTGTGCCACCACCCGGACGCGCACCTTCACGTCCGGGTGCACCTTGAACATGAGAATCTTGGGTGGCTGCACCCCGAACTCCCGGATGTCGAAGATCTGCTCTCCTTCGAACGCGAGCGTTCCATGGCCGTCCGGTTGGGATATCGAGACCTCCCCTTCCACCACCCTGGTCACACCGTGGAAGGTGATATCGCCCAGCATGCTGTACAGGCCCGGCGAGCTCTCCTTGACTTCGGTGACGACGCCCCGGATCGTGGGGTACCGCCGGGCGTCGACGCGGCGTAGCATCTCCGAGTCCTCAATCGCCTTTCCCGACTTGAGTGCTTCGACGGGAAGTTCGATGCGAATCTGAGGAGTCCCATTGAGGCTGAGCCTGCCGTCGACGACCTCGGCTTCGATGGAGCCCGACAGCCCCGTACCCTCGCCGTGGATCGGATGCAGGCTCGACTTCGCCTCGATCCACACCTGGGAGCGGTCCGGCACGATCCGGTAGGTCGGCATTCGTTACATCTCTCGAATCTTCAGGTAGCGGGCAACGTCAGGCAGGGACTGGACAACGGCGGCGGCCACGACCAGCAGCACCGCGCTGGTGACCAGACGACGGATCATCCTGGGGTCTCCTTTCTCTCACTGTGCTCTGTGTTTTTCTCGCCGGGCTCCGGGGTGACGAGATCGCGGATCACACGGACCGCTTCGTCCACGGCGTCGGCCACCGGCGCAGAGAGGCCCATGTGCTCATCGGTGTCGGCGGGTTCGCAGCCCACGACCAGGAGGCGCCCAACCCCGCCCCCCAGGGAGCGGAACAGCGTCAGCACGGAGACGGGGTCCATGCCGTGGGCATCAGCGATACCGGCTTCGGACAGACCGCTCTCGCTCTCCAGGGCGTCGAGGTCCGGCTCGATCACGTAGACCGTGCCCGGGTCGCCTCCCTGGGGCGTTGCGTCCACCAGGATGGCGGTGTCGTAGCCGTCGAGAAGCTCGTAGGCGAGGTGGATGCCACGGATGCCGAAGTCGGTGACCTTGACGCCCTCGGGTACGGCTTCGCCGTCCGTCAGGAGGCGCCGGGCGACCTCGGACCCGAAGGCGTCGTCCCCGAAGAAGATGTTTCCGAGACCAGCGACAAGGACCCGGGGTGTGGGGTGTCCCCACGTATCGACAGTCATCCGACCGGCTCCACTTCCCACGGCTTGAAGTACAGGTAGCGGCCGTGCCACCGCATGATGTCGGCGCCGGGGTCGTCGTCCAGGACCACGGCCAGGTAGGGCTCGTCGTCGACGTCGAAGAGCACGGCCGCCACGGTCGCCTCCCGGTCGACGAGGAACATGTCCTGGGCGTCGGAGCGGGCGAGTCCGGGCCGCAGCATCACCCGGCTGCCCCGGGCCACGTCGAAGCCCTTGATGGGCACGCTGTCGGTGTCGGGGTCGACCGAGGCGTCGGCCGCCGGGTTCCACCAGGGCACGCCCTCCTCGGCTCCGGGGACGGGGACGGTCGACTTCTTCACCGCGCCCTCGCCGTCGGTGATGATCTCGGGGAAGCTGTCCATGCCGCGGATGGCGCCGTGGAGGCGCTCGTAGAGGTCCGGCGGGAGGTTGTCGACGGCGTCGATGATGGCCGCGGCCCGGGGATCGGTGGCGCGGGCTTCGGTCTTCTCGGCGTCGGTCAGGGTCTGGATCCTTAAGGTGAGGATCTCGTCGTTCTCGAGCCCGTCGAAGAGCTCGTTGGGGCTCTCCGGAGCGACCTCGGGGAAGTCGGGGAGCACCATGGGCGCGGACAGCAGGGTGTCCTGCGCGTCGCTGCCGACCAGGACGGGCCAGGTGTGCTCGTTGGTGCAGCTGGCCACGGCGGGCTTGGCCCACTCGGGAGGGTCGACGAGGGACACGAAGCGGCCGTCGGTCAGGGCCACCACCAGGTGGGTGGCGATCGCCGACCGGGCCAGCACCAGATCCCGGCTCACCCCGGCTTCGGACCAGTCGGTGACGTTCTCCACCACCAGCCGGAGACGGGCGATCCCGTAGGGCCCGGGCAGCGTCTCGGCCGAGGCCCGGAGGCGGAGGGACAGCCCTTCGCGCCGGCGGACCACCCCGTCGCCGGCCTCCTCCGTGGCTTCGAGGTCGACGGGGACGACCTGTTCGCCGGCACCCAGCTCCTCGAGGGAGAAGCTGTGGTCGAGCTCGCACTCGGTCCCCTCATCCCCGGTCTGCAGCCCGCCGCCGGCGCCGTTCTCGACGATCCGGGACTGGAGCCGCAGGAAGCGGAGGCGCACGTCGATCCGGGTGGCGCCGTTGGGATCGACGATGCACTCGGTGGCCGAGTACCACGTCTCGCCCGCCCCCGAAACCGTGGCCGCCGGCGCCGGATCCGTGTCGTTCTGGAGCCGGGGGGCGAGGACCCCGAACTGCCAGCGCACCCGGGTCAGGTTCTTGGGGTTCGACGCCCGGTAGGGGTAGAGGAGATAGCCCTCGTACAAGACGGTGTCGGCGATGCGGCGGGCGTCCCCGAGACTCATGCCACCCCCTTGTCGTTCTGCTCCGCGTCGTGCAGGAGCGCTCCGAGGGTCTCGTCCCAGGTGGGGAACGTGTGCCGGGACTTGTACCGGGAGAGGGCGTCGAGCGTGTCGCGCCGCATCCGGATCCAGGCCGAGTCGGGGAAGATGCTGTCCATGGCCTCTCGCCACGTGGCCACCGGGAGCCGGAACTCGGCCTCCTTGTGCCAGGGGACCTGCTCGACCGAGAAGCCGGTCTCCCCCTGGACGAAGATCGTGCCCGAGAAGAGCAGGAGCAGGGGAATCTCGCCTTCGTCCAGGCCGTGGAAGTACTTGGACGTGGCCACCTCGAAGTCGTAGGTGAGGGGGATGGGCATCTCGATCTCGACCGAGCCCTTGAAGCCCGGGACCAGCTGGCACACATGGGCGAACTGGAGGGGCTTCATGGTGTCGCCCCAGCGGGCGCGCTCGCCGAACAGGTCGACCAGGCGGTCGCCCTCCGTGTCGCTGTACCGGCGCTTGAGCGGCTCGATGCGGATCTGGCAGCGCAGGGCCAGGCAGTGGATGGCTTCGCCGGTGGTCTCCATCACCCGCAGGCGCAGGGTGAGCGTGGGCGCGATCGCGTAGGGCTCGGCTTTGGCCCCGACGCAGTCGAAGATGAGGTCACTCACGCGCTCCCCCTAACGGGCCGCGCTTTTGTCCGCAGGCCGCCGAAGAAGCGGTCGATGGCTTCCCAGGCCTCCTGGCCGCCGTCGAAGCCCTTCCAGTGGAGGCGCACATGGCCGACCAGCTCGTAGCAGGCGTCGATGGGCACCAGGAAGCACTCGTAGCGGTTCTCTTCCCGGCGGCGGTAGATGATCAGCGCCTCGACATCCGGGTCGAGCGAGGACAGCAGCGGGTTCGCCGTCATGACTTCGTCCCAGGTGTCGAGGGGCAGGAGGGACTCCGTCGCCCCCGCCGGGCTGGGGTAGAAGGTGACCGTCCTGCCCATCTGGGAGTTCATGAAGAAGAACGCCATGCGCACGGGGATCTGGAGCTGGTCCCACTGGGCGTTGGAGAGGGCGAAGTCGGGATCGTGAAGGTAGCGGTCGGGCACGGAGGCGAACTTGCCGCCCGCCGCTCCCCGGATGGTGAAGAGCAGGTAGCACGGGCGGCAGGTGCACATGAGTGCCCGGCTCTCCACGTTCACCACGTGGGGGTGCTCTTCGGGGATCTGCTCGTTGCACATCTCGCAGCGCTCGCCCGCGGGGACCGGCGCCTGCGTCTCCAGGAACCGTTTGAGTCCGGGGGGAAGCGGCTTGTCCTCGGTCTCGGCCGGCCGCACGAAGCGGCCCAGCCCACCGATGCCCCCGGCGCCACCGGTGCTCACCTCGGCGCTCGCCCGATGCTGACGGGCACCGCGTTCCCACCCTTCGTGGCACCGAGGGTGATCGGGGTTCCGCCGTTCGCGGGGGCCGCCGGCGCCGGCGCGAAGAGGCCGGCCAGCTCGACTCCACCGAGTTCGGGGGCGGCGTCGGACACCGCCTTCTCGATGGCGTCCTTCACCGTGATGGCGGTCGATGGGCATCCCTGGGGTGCGGTCTCCAGCTCCAGGTGGGCCACGCCGTTGTCATCGATCCCCAGGTACCTGATCGGCCCGGCGTACTTCTGGGCCTTCTCCAGCGCCTGGTGGATGCGGGTCTCGACGGGCACGGGATGGAGCCCGTGGAGGATGAGGAGGCTGGCCAGCAGTGAGTCGCCCGACAGGCGATCGACCAGGGCGTCGTCGCCCCCGTCGGTCACGATCTCCATGACCCGCTCCAGGCCGGCGCCGTACAGCTCCATGAGGAGGCGGACGAGCTCTTCGGCCCGCTCCACGAGGGCAGGATCCGCTGCCCCCCGGAGTTGGCCGAGGAGCTCCTCAACCCGGTCACCGACTTCGCGCAGATCCCGAGTAGCCATGTTCCCCCCGCCGCCCGATCCCCCCGGGCCGGCCGTGCCCGGGGGTTCGAGCGGGATTTCTGGCGTCTCGGTTATGTGTCCGTATCCGTGCGGGCCACGGCCGGTGAGTGCAGCTTGTTCAGTACCTTGCCCTTGCCCATGTACATGTGGACACCGCAGGGAAGGCACGGGTCGAAGCTGCGCACGGCCCGCATGATGTCGATGCCCTTGAAGTTCTCCGGGGGATTCTCCTCGAAGATGGGTGTGTTCTGCACGGCGTCCTCGTAGGGACCCGGCTGCTCGTAGATGTCCCGGACACTCCCGTTCCAGGGGGTGGGCGGGTACGGGTGGTAGTTGGCGATCTTGCCACCCCGTATGACCATGTGGTGGCTGAGCACGCCCCGCACGGCCTCGGTGAAGCCACAGCTGACCGCCTCGTCCGGCACCTTGAACGGAGTCCAGGTCTGGGTGTTCCCGGCCCGCACCTCGGCCAGCGCCTTCTCCACGAAGTGGAGGGCGAGACCGGCGGTGTAGGCCTGGAAGTAGGTCCGGGCCCGGTTCCGCTCGATGGCGTTGGACCACTGGGGGATCTTCCACTCGAACGTCACTTCGGGCTTGGTCATCGTCTTCGGCAGGTTGATGAGGACCGAGTTGCCCGTGGCCTTCACGTGGGGAGTGTCCACCAGGCCGCCGAGAGCGGTGGCCCACAGCCTGGGCAGGGGGCCTCCACCGGTGTCGGCGACGAGGTGGTTCTCGCCGTCGAACCAGCGGGGGGCCATGGTCCAGGAGTAGGCACCGTCGAAGTCGCGCTTCTGGGGCCGGGGGATCGTGTGCTGGTTCCAGGGGTGACGCCGGTCAACCGGGTTCCCGAGCGGGTCCCGGGTGACGAACATCTCCTGGTCCTCCCAGTCCTCGTAGTACGAGTGACCGAGGAGGATGCGGATCCCGAGGTTGATGTCGACCAGGTCGTTGGTGAGGAGCTTGCCGTCCACCACCACACCGGGGGAGACGAAGGCCTTGCGGCCCCAGTTCGTCATGTCCCGGTACTGGAAGTTGCAGTGATCGGGGTCGTTGAGGGCACCCCAGGAGATCATGCAGATCCGCCGCTGCCCGACCGCCTCGTAGCCCGGCAGAGCTTCGTAGAAGAAGTCGAAGAGGTCGTCGTGCATGGGCACGACCCTCTTCATGAACTCCACGTAGCGCATGAGCCGGGTGTAGTAGTCGGTGAAGAGCTGGATGGTCGCCACCGTGCCCACGCCACCCGGATACAGGGTCGACGGGTGAACGTGGCGCCCTTCCATGAGGCAGAACATCTCCCGGGTGTACCGGCTGACCTGGAGGGCCTCCCGGTAAAACTCACCCTCGAGCGGATTGAGCGTCCGCATGATGTCGCCGATGGTCTTGTAACCATGGGCTGCCGCACCTTTGGCCTCGGTCCGGTTCGCCAGATCGAGGACCCCAGGGTTGGTCTCGGCCACCATCTTCTCGCAGTAGTCGACCCCGACGAGGTTCTCCTGGAAGATGTTGTGGTCGAACATGTACTCGGCCGCTTCGCCGAGGTTGATGATCCACTCACCGAGAGCCGGCGGGTGGACCCCGTAGGCCATGTTCTGGTTGTAGACCGAGCAGGTGGCGTGGTTGTCCCCGCAGATGCCGCAGATCCGGCTGGTGATGAAGTGGGCGTCGCGGGGGTCCTTGCCCTTCATGAAGATGGAGTAGCCACGGAACACCGAAGAGGTGCTGTGGCACTCCACCACGGACTTGTTGGACCAGTCGATCTTGGCGTAGATCCCGAGGCTTCCGACGATGCGAGTGACCGGGTCCCAGGTCATCTCCACGATGTTGCCGGCCGATTTCGCCATGCCTATGACGCTCCTTTCTTCCGGAGGATCCCCCCGGTCCCCCGGGTCACCATGAAGGCCGGTACCCGGTGGTGAGCTCGCGACCCTTCTTGCGCCAGCTGGGCTCTTCGTCGACCGTCTTCGACGTGACGTTGCGGAGCGCACGGATCACGTTCCCGTACAACCCGCTGGCCGCGGTGGACACCTTGGATCCGGGAGGCTCGTCCATGAAGGGCATGAACTTGTCGGGGAAGCCCGGCATCGTGCAGCCGATACAGATGCCGCCCACATTCGGGCAACCACCAACTCCGTTGATCCACCCCCGTTTGGGGACGTTGCACTTGACCACGGGACCCCAGCAACCCAGCTTCACCAGGCACTTGGGTGATCCGTACTCGGTGGCGAACTCGCCCTGCTCGTAGTAGCCCGCCCGGTCGCAACCCTCGTGGACCGTGGCGCCGAAGAGCCAGGTGGGCCGCAGGGCCTCGTCCAGGGGGATCATGGGAGCCGCCCCGGCTGCCTGGTAGAGCAGGTAGAGGATCGTCTCGGAGAGGTTGTCCGGGTGAACCGGGCAACCGGGCACGTTCACGATGGGGATCCCCGCCTTGGATCTCCAGTCCCAACCGAGATGGTCGGCCACGCCCATGGCGCCGGTCGGGTTACCGGCCATGCCGTGGATCCCGCCGTACGTTGCGCAGGTACCGACGGCCAGGATGATCGTGGCCTTGGGGGCCAGGCGGTCGAGCCACTCCATGTGGGTGATGGGCTGGCCGGTCTCCGGGTTGTTCCCGAATCCGGTGAAGTAGCCCTCCTTCAGAAGGTGCTCGTTGGCCACGGAGCCCTCGACGACGAGCACAAAAGGCTCGAGCTCGCCGCGATCGGCCATGTGGAACCACTCGATGAAGTTGTCGGCACCCTGCTCGGGGCCGCACTCGAAGTCGATCAGTGGCCAGTGAACGGCAATCTTGGGAAGCCCGGGCAGGGCTCCCAAGGCGATCTCCTCAATGCTGGGCTGGGTCGCAGCAGTGAGCGCGACGGAGTCACCGTCACAACTCAGACCGCCCTGCATCCAGAGGATATGGACGACACCCTCTTCCAGCTGCTTTTGGGCCATCCCGGCACCACCCCCCTGGGGCGCTTGAGCGCCCGCCACTCCGGCGGGTCGAATGAAGCTGCGAGGCGACTCTACGGGTTGCCAAAACAAAGGGGAAGAGACGCGGTTTCGAGCGTCTATGTGTCACGCGCACCTACTGAGAATTCGCATATTTGAACTCTCTATGTGCGCGTCTCACATACCTGTTTCGCGCCCCTACGCGGCTTCAGGCGTCTTCGGATGGCACGATCCGGGGCTGGCGCAGGGCGGTGAGGGCCGCATCCCGCCGCTCTACCAGGATCTTTACGAAATCGACGAGATCGCCGGTCGGCGTCTTCTCGGTAACTTCGGTATCCACCAGGTCGCCCATTTCACGCAGGGCGAAGGCAGCGTGGGAGCGCACCGCAGCCAGAAAGTCCTGGAACTCCTTGGAGGAAAAAATTCCTCTGGCCGTCCCGATGACGTCATCGAAACCTTGATTGCCCGTTTTTGCCCCGAGCGCCCAGCCCGCAGCGAAGTCGGCAATGCCCAAGGATCAGTCCTCGATCCGTGCCTCGAGGTGGAGTTGCACCCGGACATCCGGATAGATCCTGAGCATGGCCACCGTGGGAGGGGTGATGTGGAAGTGGCGCATGTCCAGAACCTGCTCGCCCTCCACCACCATGCGGTCGGGGGAGGGGAAGGCGACCGACACGGTCCCTTCCATCGACTGCGTGACGCCGTGGAACGTGAGCTCCCCCTCCACGTGGTAGCGACCCGTCGTTCCCACCGGCGACACGTTCTGGAGCTCGACCACCGCCTGCGGGAAGAGGCGGGCGTCGACGCGGCGCAACAGCTCGGCGTCGTAGAGCTGGTTGCCCGATGTCAGCTTTTCGATCGGGACCGCGAGCCGGGCGGCCGGCGGGATCCGGATGGACACCGTGCCCCGCTCCACCTCTGCCGCGATCGAGCCCTCGATACCGGTGGCGCCGAAGGTGATGGGGCCGGTATTGGACCGGGCGACGAAGACGACGGCCGCCCGGTCGGGCACGACCCGGAAGGTGTACGGCTCCGGGGCGGAGGCCCGGCGCGCCAGCCGCTCTTCCGGTGCCTGGTTGCCGTTACTCACGGAACTCCTTGGTATCGGGGCGGTCATGGCCGTCGGCACCTCCCTCGGGGTCCGGATCGAGCAGGCCGAGGAGTCGCTCGGTGGCCCGGCGGATCACGGCCGCGCCCTCGGCCTGGTCGGACCGGAGGCCGGTCTGTTCCAGCTGCCGGATCCGATCGACGATGCCGCGGAGAGTGGCAGCCAACTCTCCTCCCCGGTCCACGACGGTGGCCAGGGTACGTTCGGTGACATCCTGGCAGATGCCCCGGAGCCCGGCCACGACGACGGCGTCGGACGGCGCCAGGGCCACCTCGGCCCGGGCGTAGAGGTGGCGGACGGAACCATCGGGCCGGACGATCCGGTAGTCGACCTTGAGTGGCTGGTGGAGGCTGACGGCCTCGGTCATGGCCGCGCGCACCCGCTGGCGGTCGGCGGGATGGACGGGGCTGAGGTGGGCCTCGATCGTTCCCGCGAATCGGGCGGGGTCCAGGGCGTGGATGCGATGCAGCTCCTCGGACCACTGGACGGCCCCGGTGGCGACGTCCCAGACCCAGCCACCCACGTGGACGAGCGATTCGCTCTCCCGCAGGCGCACCTCGCTCTCGGCCAGGGCCGCCTGGGCGACCCGTTCGTCGGTGAGGTTGCGGGCGATGATGGAGATGCCCACCACCTCGCCGGCCCGGTCCAGGATGGGCCAGAGGTTGAGGGACACGGGGACGAGGACAGCGTCGTCGCGCCGGGCCTCCGTCTCGAAGAGCTGGACGGGCTCGCCGGCCAGGACGCATTCGAAGGCCATGCCCGCTTCCTCGTGGTGGCCGGCCGGGAACAACGAGGTGCCTGGGAGCCCGATGGCCTGGTGGGGGGCGTAGCCGTAGAGGCGCTCGGCGCCGTGGTTCCACGTCCGGATCACCCACCGGGGGTCGAGGGTGTAGATGGCGTCGGGGGTGGACTCGAGGACGGCGGCCAGCCGGCTGCGGGCCTCCTCGGCCCGCTCGCCGCTCACGTCCCGGGCCACCGTGCGGGCCCCGGTCACCCGCCCCCCGCCGTTGCGGGCCGGGGTGACGGTCAGCGCCACCTCGAGGCGGGTGCCGTCCTTGTGGCACATCGTGTCGCTGACATCGATCTGCTCGCCCCGGCCGACGGCGGAGAGGATGCGGGGGAACTCCGAGGCGTCGTCCGGGGGCAAGAGGACGGAGACGGGCTGGCCGACGAGTTCCTCGGAGGAGTAGCCGAACAGGTTGCTCGCGCCCGCGCCCCAGCCCGCGATCGCGCCGTCCAGGGCGACGAGAAATGCGGCCGCGTCAGAAGTACCTGCCATCCACCTCCCCCGGCCTGGTCCCCCCGGAAGTCTGAGCCAGGCTACTCCGTGACGCTGGGAATGTGCTCTGCCGGCTCGAGCATGTAGCCCCGGGAGCGGACGGTGCGGATGGCCAGGGAGAGCGGCGCCAGGCGCCGGCGGAGTCGCAGGACGTGCACGTCGAGGACGTTGCGACCCGGCGACGACGCCGGCCAGACGCTCCGGCGCAGCGTGTCCCTGCCGACGACGGCACAGAAGCGCAGCACCAGGGCTTCGGCCAGGCGGGCCTCGACGGGGGGCAGGGCCACCCACCCGTCTCGGTAGCGCACCACCCCGTGGGCGTCGACCTCGGGCACGTCACGCAGGTGGGTACGGCTGCGGGCCATGAGTCCCTTGACGCGAGCCTCCATGTCCGCCTCCGAAGCGGGGAGGCGGACCCAGTCCTCCAGGCAGTCGAGGGGGTCGGGGGGATCGGTGCCGTCGTCGAGCACCAGCAGCCGCGGCCGGTTGTGCTCGGCGAGGCTGGCACGCCGGCCCTCCTCGGCCGGCCACCGCACCAGGACGACGTCCACGCTCGGCACGGTAAGAGCGGTTGATTGCCGGACTGTTTCGGGGTTGTGAACCCTTCAGTCGGGCTCGACGGTGTCCTCGGAGTAGGTTCTCCTTGCCCTCCCGGCACCGGACGACAAACCTGGGGACATGGACCGCGATGGCCTGTTCTCCGCCCTGGTGGACGCCCGCCTGGGCGAAGGGGACGTCGTCTATGTGGAGCGCCGGGACGACGAGTACGCGCTCAACGTCACCGGGCCGGGGCAGGATCTGGCGCCGGTGGATCCGGACGCCGGGTTTCCTGACGTGTGGGTCTACTGGTCGGCGAAGTGGCCCAGCGACGATCCGCAGCGCCAGCAGCTGGTCTTCGACGACCTCTTGCTGGAGATGGAGTCGATGGCCGGCGGGCAACCCGATCGGTGCCGCTGGTCGCCCGACGACCCCTGGCCCCACAGTCACTGAAGCCGCCGGGCGTCGGTGATCGCCGGCGACGCCCCCTTACACTTGAAGATGTGGAGACCGTGTTGCTGCCGGTGCTGGCCATAGGGGCGGGCGTGATCTCGTTCTCATCGCCCTGCGCCCTGCCGCTGGTCCCGGGCTACCTCTCCTATGTGTCGGCGCTGCCCATCTCCGACCTGGGCCGGCGCGAGGCCCGGGCGGTGACCCTGCGGGCCTCCGTGCTCTTCGTCGCCGGGTTCACCACGGTGTTCACCGCCCTCGGGATCTCCTTCGCCCTGGTCGGGACCCTGCTCCAGCGCAACCTGCCCGTCATCGTGCGGGTGGCGGGCGTGATGATCATCCTCATGGGCCTGGCCATGATGGGGCTGCTGCGCATTCCCTTCCTGTACCGGGAGCGCCGCTTCGACCTGGCCCGCCTACCCAAGGGCCCGAAAGGGGCCTTCCCGCTCGGGATGGCCTTCGCCTTCGGGTGGCTGCCGTGCCAGGGGCCGGTGCTCGCCACCATCCTCACCGCCGCCACCGCCACCGAGACGGTGGTCTGGGGCGGTGTGCTCCTTGTCCTGTACTCCGTAGGCCTGGGGCTGCCCTTCATCGGCATGGCGCTGGCCTTCAACCACGCCCGGGGGTCACTGGCCTGGCTCCGCCGGCACGGCCGGGGCATCGAGCTGGTCGGTGGCGTCCTCATGGTGGGAGTGGGCCTGCTCTTCGCCACCGGCCGTTGGGAGGAGCTGTTCCAGCCCCTCCAGCGGGTCTTCGCCCGTCTCGAATGGCCACCGATCTGACCACGGGCCGGCCCCGGCGGCGCCACACGGTCCGCTGGGCGGTGGTGGGGGTCTCCGCCGTCGTCCTGCTGCCGCTGGTGGTCGTGCTGGGCAGCCGGTTGGGAGAGGACGCCACGCTGGGCCAGCAGTCCGCGCTCATCGGCAAGCCCGCCCCCGAGTTCACGCTGCCCGACATCGACGGGGGTTCGATCACCTCGGCTGATCTGGCCGGCCGGCCCTACGTCGTGAACTTCTGGGCGTCGTGGTGCGCGCCCTGCCGCCAGGAGCACGGCAACCTGGAGGCCCTCTACGCCCGCTACCAGGCCCAGGGGCTCGAGCTGCTCGGGGTGCTCTGGAACGACACGCCTGACGGCGCCCGGGGCTACCGCGACGAGCTCGGTGGGACCTGGCCGATCCTGCGCGACCCCAACGAGCGGCTGGCGGTCGACTTCGGGGTGACCGGGCCCCCCGAAACCTTCGTCGTCGACGACGCCGGCATCGTCGTCTACAAGGTCCGGGGCGCCGTGCGGGAGACCCACCTGCGCCAGATCGAGCGGATCCTCGCCGACCTCGGCTTCGGGTAAATCGCCGCCCGCCCGGACGAATGGCGCCGGGCATAGCGGTCCAAGGGACCCGATTGTGCCGCCCCCCGCCTTGCCAGCCGCTGGCGGGTTACCCATCGTCGTTCTCATGGGACTCAGCCCGTTCGACCGGCGCCTCCTCGCGGAGGGCCTCGACTTCTTCAGCCGGCCCCGCCTGGCCTCGCTCCTCGAGCTGCTCGGGAGCAGCCAGGGTGAGCGGGTCTCGGCCCTGGCCGCCATGCTGCGGAACAGCTCCCAGGACGAGGTCGACGAGTTCCTGGCCGTCTTCGAGCGGGCCATCGCCCGGGTCGAGAAGGAGCAGGCCCGGGCCCAGGACCAGGAGGGGGACCGGGGCAGCCGGAGCGAGCGGCGGCGCCGCTCCCGGACAGCCACGGAGTAGCGGACGGGGTCGGCCGGCGGCGTGCTGCCGGTTGGCTTGACAGGCGATTCTATTCAATATACGTTGAAATCGCTTTCGTCTCACTTCGTCCGTTATGGGGCCTTTGAGCGGGCCTCCGCCTTTTGAAGGAGAGCGATCTATGGCCGACCGCAGGCGCCGGAGCGATCGGAGATACCGCAGCGACAGCAGGTCGCGCAGAAGTCGTCGTGGCCGCCGCATCGGCCTCATCGATTTCTGGCAGAACCTGATGGACGACACCTACGACTTCGTCGACGACAGCCTCGACCGTGTGCGTGACGACGACGACTGGGACGACCTCGAAGACGACGTCGACGAGCTCAAGGAAGCGGTTGCCGCGCTCAACGCCAAGTTGGACCGGCTGCTCACGGCCTCGGGAGCCGACGTCCGGGACAAGACGAAGACTTCCGCCTGAGGTCAGAAGTCGAGTCGTACCAAGTGTGAGGCCGGGGCCTACGGGCCCCGGCCTTTTCAGGATGCCCGCCGGCGCTCCGCCCGCCACTCCGCCGAGGTCATCCCCCGGGGGCGCCGGGGCCGCTCCGTCCGGCGCCGGGGTCGGTCCTCATCGGCACTGTCCGCCTGGCGGTCGGAGACCCTGGCCATGGCCAGGGCGTAGATCGTGCCCATCTCCTCCATGTCGGCCTCGGAGCCGTTTCGGAGCAGGCCGGCCAGCTTCTCCACCCGCTCTTCCCGGTTCTTGCCGAGCATGTCGAGCATGTTGGCCCCGCCGGGGTTGGTCAGGCTGGCCAGGCCGCGGGTGATGTCGTCGAGGTCGAGCTCGGCGAGCCGCCGCATCCCTTCGGACAACCTCGAGAGGGGATCGGTCCGGGGGCGGCCCTCGTCCCGGTCGCGCCCGCCACCGGCGGCCTTCTCCTCGGCGACCTTGGCCATGGCCAGGGCGAACGTGGTCCCCATCTCCTTCATGTCGGCCTCGGAGCTGTTGCGGAGCATGCCGGCCATCTTCTCCACCCGCTCCTCGCGGGTCTGGCCGAGCAGGTCGAGGAAGCCGCCGCCGGGGTTGGCGAACTGGGACAGCCCCCGGGTGATCTCGCGGAGGTCGATGTTGGCCACCCGGCGCATCCCCTCGGCCAGGGCCGAGACCGGATCCGCGGCGCGTCCGTTGCGCTTTGTCTGGCTCATCGCTTGAAGGTACGAGCCAGACCGCCGGTTGAACAGGCCGCCCCGGCCCCTTCGTTCCCTTCGGGCGATCCCGGTCGCCCTGAACCGCCCGGGCCCGGCCTCGGGTAACGTGTCGGACCGTCCGGCGGCGTGGCCGAGTGGTTCAGGCAAGGGTCTGCAAAACCCTGTACAGCGGTTCAATTCCGCTCGCCGCCTCTGATAAATGAGCAGGTCAGCGCGTGTTTCTGACTGACTCTCAAGAAGTAGTTCAGAGTTCAAGTCGACCAAAAGTCGACCAACACCCGGTACGATGATCCGGCAACGTCGGACCGGGAGGCCCCTTGGCCATCAGGAAGCGGACGCTGAGTGAC
>JBOGFO010000034.1:0-4023 GCA_050743445.1 Acidimicrobiia bacterium | reverse complement strand
GCGCCATCCTGGGCGACCGGGTCCGCATGCAGGACCACGCCACCGACCCCGGGGTGTTCATCCGGTCCATGGCCACCCGGGGCCACCTCGGGGGCCTGTCGCTGGCCACCCCCCAGGCGGTGCGGGTGCTGGACGCGGCGGGCAAGCCCTGGGTCCTGATCGAGACCGTGGGCGTGGGTCAGGTGGAGATCGAGGTGGCCGGGGCGGCCGACACCACCGTGGTGGTGGTCAACCCCGGCTGGGGCGATTCGGTGCAGGCGTCCAAGGCCGGCCTGCTCGAGATCGCCGACCTCTTCGTGGTGAACAAGGCCGACCGCGACGGGGCCGACGAGACGGTGCGCGACCTCGACTTCATGCTCGAGCTCTCCCTTCAACCCGGGGCGCGGGGTGTCCCCGGAGCCGCAGCTTGGAAGCCGCCCATCGTCAAGACGGTGGCCTCCAAGGGCGACGGCATCGACGAGCTGTGGGACGCCATCGGCGCCCACCGGCGATTCCTGGAGTCGGACGGGCGGCTGGCCGTCCGCCGGGCGGAGCGGGTGCGCGAGGAGCTCCACTCCATCGTGGTCGGGCGTCTCTACGAGCAGGCCGGTGCGGTGTGCGCCGGGCCCCGCTTCGAGGAGGCGGCCGAGGCCGTCCTCTCCCGCCGGGTCGACCCGTACACGGCGGCCGAAGGCCTCCTGGCCGGCGACTAGCCTCGCAACCCGATGGGTGAGTTCATCAGCCGCGAGCGCCGGGGCGACGGCGTCGAGGTCGTCATCCTCCAGCGCCCGCCGATGAATGCCCTCTCGGCCGAGCTGCTGGCCGAGCTGGCCGGCATCGCCGAGGAGCTGGCCACCGACCCCGACCTGAAGGCGGTGGTGGTCACCGGCGGGGAGCGGGTCTTCGCCGCCGGCGCCGACATCGGCCAGCTCCAGGGGACCCAGCTGATCGGCAATTTCCGCCGGGCATTCGACGCCGTCGCCGGCATCCCCCGGCCCGTCATCGCCGCCATCGCCGGCTACGCCCTGGGTGGCGGCCTGGAGCTGGCCCTGGCCTGCGACCTGCGGGTGGCGTCGGCCACGGCCCGGCTCGGGGTGCCGGAGATCCTTCTCGGCCTGTACCCGGCGGCCGGCGGCACCCAGCGCCTTCCCCGGCTCATCGGCCCGGCCCGGACCAAGGAGCTCATCTGGAGCGGCCGCCATGTCCGGCCCGACGAGGCCCTGGCCATCGGCCTGGTGGACCGGGTCGTCCCCACTGGCGAGCACCTGGACGCGGCCCTGGAGTGGGCCGGCACCCTGGCCAAGGGAGCGGTGGTGGCCATGGGCCTGGCCAAGCGGGCCATCGACGGTGGGCTCGACACCACCCTGGCCGAGGGGCTCGACCTGGAAGCCGAGCTCTTCGCCGAGGCCATCGGCACCGAGGACGCCGACATCGGGATCCGCAGCTTCTTCGAGAACGGGCCGGGCAAGGCCCGGTTCGTCGGCCGGTAGGAGAGCCATGAGCGTCCGGCTCGTCATCGTCGGTGGGGGACCGGCGGGCAACACCGCCGCCACCGTGGCCGCCCGCCTGGGCGCCGAGGTGACCCTCATCGAACGGGACATCTTGGGCGGCGCCGCCCACCTGTGGGACTGCATCCCGTCCAAGGCCATGATCGCCACCGGCGGATTCCTCTCCGAGCTCGACCGGGCGCGGGTGATGGGACTGGCCGCCGACGGGCGCCTCGACCTCGACGCCATCCGGGAGCGGGTGGCGACGATCGAAGCCCGCCTGCACAAGTCGATCCAGGAGCTGCTGAGCTCACAGGGGGTGTGCATCATCTCCGGGACGGGCCGGCTGAAGGGGCCCCGGGAAGTCGTCGCCGAGACGGCGAGCGGCGTCGAGGAGCTGGAGGCCGACGCCATCCTCCTCGCCACCGGCTCCCGGCCCCGGGTCCCGGACTGGGCCAACGTCGACGGCGAGCGGGTGATGACCACCCGCGACGCCTATCCACCCCCGGAGATCCCCGGCCATCTGGTGGTGGTCGGCTCCGGTGTCACCGGGGTGGAGTTCAGCCACATGTTCCGGTCCCTCGGCTCCCAGGTGAGCCTGATCGTCTCCCGCCAGCAGGTGCTGCCGAGCAAGGACCCGGAGGTGGCCGCCGCTCTGGAGGCCGAGTTCGTCCGCCGCGGAGTGCAGCTCCACAAGGGCGCCCGGGCCTCGGGCATCGACGTCGAGGGCACGGCCCTGACCGTCCGCTGCGAGGACGGCCGCGCCATCCACGGCACCCACGCCGTCCTCGCCATCGGGTCGATCCCCAACTCCGAGTCGCTCGGTCTCGATGCCGCCGGGGTGGTCGAAGACGGCGGCTACATCCCCGTCAACCAGCACCTGCAGACGAACGTTCCCAACATCTACGCCGCCGGGGACCTCTCGGGAAAGCTGCCCCTGTCGTCGGTGGCGTCCATGCAGGGGCGGAAGATCGCCGAGCACGTCATGGGGCTGCACACCCGCACGCACCGCCATCTCGACTACGACAAGGCGGCCTCGGCCATCTTCACCGAGCCCGAGATCGCCGACGTCGGCCTGGCCGAGGCGGAGGCGTTCGCCGAGGGCCGCAAGCTGCGGGTCACCAAGGTGCCCTTCTCCGCCAACGCCAAGGCCCTCATTGAGGGCGACTCCCGGGGCTTCGTGAAGATCATCTCCGATCCGGCCACCGGCGTGGTCCTGGGGGGTTCCATCGTCGGTCGGGGAGCGGCCGAGCTCATCTCGGTGCTGGCGGTGGCCGTGACCTGCAACCTCAAGGTGGGCGACCTCGTGGACTCGTTGCTGGTGCACCCCGCCCTGTCCGAGTCGCTCTCCGACGCTGCGGAATAGCCCGACACGCGCCAAACTGGTCGCGACAATCAGTGCCTGGGGAGGCAGCCATGATCCTTCGTCGCACCACGCTTCCGTTCCTCGCCACCGTCTTCGCTCTCGTCGCCTGGGTCGGGCCGGCGGGGGCCTTCCACCTCTTCCCCCTCTTCCCCGGAGACCCCTTCGGCGATTGCGGGTCCGCCCTCCAGCCCGACCCGGGCGGCGCTGCCGGCCACGTCGGGGTGCAGGCGTTCAGCTTCATGGACCACACCAGCGGGGATTCGACCACCAAGGTCAACGCCGGCGACTCTGTCACCTGGGTGTGGGAGAACCCGTACTGCCACTCGATCACGTTCCAGTCGACCGAGGTGCAGAGCACCGACGGGGGGCAGCCCGGCAACTACGACGGCTCCCAGCCCCAGCTCACCAAGCCCGACGGGTCCAACGACACCTTCACGGTCAAGTTCGACGCGCCCGGCACCTATGGCTACTCCTGCGTCCACCACGCCTCGGTGGGCATGACCGGCGAGGTCGTGGTCGGCTGAGCCCGGGAGCTCCCACGGCTAAGGTGCCCGGGTCCCCGACCCGACCAAGGAGCTGTCCATGAAGGTCGCCTACGTGTTCACCAACTCGGGCCACACCGTCGACTACAAGCTGGGCAAGATGATCCTGCCCCAGCTGGAGGAGAACCGGCACGGGGTCGAGGTCGTCGGCATGTTCTTCTTCGACGACAACAACTACGTGCTCCGGGCCGGTGACCCCATCGGTGAGCGCTTGGCCAAGGTGGCGGCCGACAGCGGCATGCTGCTGATGATGTGCGACCAGTGCGCCCTCTCCCGCGGCCTGGCCGAAGGGGAGCCGGGTGACTGCAAGCCGGTCAACGTGGTGGCCGGCGTCCAGGTGGGCTGCTTCCCGGACCTCTACGCCGCGCTGAGCGGCAACCCGCCCGACCAGGTCATCTCCCTCTAGGAGATCACGACCAGAACGTCGCCCGTCCCCACGGTGTCCCCGGGCGCGACGCGGATCTCGGACACGGTTCCGGCCCGCTCGGCGGCCACGTGGTTCTCCATCTTCATGGCTTCGAGGACGACCACGGCGTGACCGGCCTCCACCGCGTCGCCTTCCGCCACCAGGATCTTGACGATGGTGCCCTGCATGGGCGAAGCGACGGTGGCGCTGCCCGCCGGTCCGCCACCTAGCGCCGCCTGGGAC
>JBOGFO010000033.1:0-4804 GCA_050743445.1 Acidimicrobiia bacterium | reverse complement strand
TTCCGGGACGGTCTGGTGGCGGCCTGCGTCGGGCCGGTGTGCGCCGCCGCCGCCCGGGAGGAGGGGATCGAGGCTCCCGTGGCGCCCGCCGTCGGGCGGCTCGGCCTGCTGGTGCGGGCCCTCTCCGACCATTTGGCCGCCCGTGACGGGGGACGCTGACCCGGCGGTCGCCTTGTAGCCGGCGCCGTCCGAAGTTTGCCCAAGGGTGGCCTTCTGGTAGACCGATGGGTCCACGGAGAAGGGATGGGACCCGGTGGGTGATGACGATCTGGCAGTCGCGCTGGCCGACGAGGCGGGCCGGCTGCTGTTGGAGCTGCGGGGGCAGGCGGCGGACCTGGGGCTGGATCAGGCCCAGCTGAAGAAGGAGGGGGACCGCCGGTCGCATGACCTCCTCATGCGCCGGCTGGCCGAGGAGCGGCCCGACGACGCCGTCCTCTCGGAGGAGGGCGCCGACGACGAGGCCCGGCTCTCGGCCGCCCGCACGTGGATCGTGGACCCGCTCGACGGAACGCGGGAGTACTCCGAAGGCCGGCCCGACTGGGCCGTCCACGTGGCCCTCGCCACCCCGGCGGGGCTGGTGGCCGGGGCGGTCGCCCTGCCCTCGCTCGGTATGACCCTGTCCAGTGCCACGCCACCCGCTCCGCCGCCCGCCCATGACGGTCCGCCCCGGCTGGTGGTGAGCCGCACCCGCCCGCCGGCCGAGGCCGACCGGGTGGCCGAGCGGCTCGGCTGCGTCAAGGTGGAGATGGGCTCGGCCGGGGCCAAGGCCATGGCCGTGGTGCGGGGGGAGGCCGAGCTCTACGTCCACGCCGGGGGCCAGTACGAGTGGGACTCGGCCGCTCCGGTGGCGGTGGCGCTGGCCGCCGGTTTCCACGCCACCCGGATCGACGGCTCGCCCCTGCTCTACAACCAGGCGCCGCCCTACCTGCCCGACCTCGTCATCTGCCGCCCCGAGCTGGCGGAAGCGATCATCGCCGCCGCCCGGCCTTAAGCCCCTGGGACCGTTTGCGAGCTCAGGATGACTGGCCGGTACGGCCGGCAGCAGCCATGAGGCTCTCGATTTTGGTTGCGGCGCGCCATCGTCTGGAGGATCTTCGGGTCGCGGCCAAACCCCGGTTGCGACAGGGTCGTCATGACACAACGGGGTGTGTGGGCCACGACGGCCAGTGTCCCCGAGGCCACGACGAGCTCGTGGCCGGATCCACTCGGCCTCGACGCCGGACCGTGCGGGCGTCGCTCCGGATGGCATGTCGACGTCGAACTCGGGCCGCCGTGGTGGCTGGGTCGCCGCCGACGGCCACAGACATTGCCGCACACAGCAGGCGACGACAAGGACGGCGGCGTGCGATCCGTCGGGTTGACACGGGATTCCGCTCACGTTTAGATACGGGATTGTCGCGTCTCGTATTGGAGGATCGTGCGATCCACTGTTCGTGAGGACCGCGGCGCTGCTGTACCTGACCCGGTGGCGCGTCGACGGCCGGGGCGGCCCCGCACCGCTGACGATGAGGCCATCGCCGGCGCCGTTCTCGTGGCCCTGGTGGGGCGGGGCTACGACGGGATGACCGTCGACCACGTCGCCCGGCTCGCCGGCGTGGGCCGAGCCACCCTGTACCGGCGGTGGCCGACCAAGACCGCCATGGTCATCGACGCCCTGGGACGGGACCGCTTCCCGGTCTTGGAGGACCCCGATACCGGCGACCCCCGGGCCGACTTCCTCAGCCTGCTGCGCATTGTGCAAGCCACATTCGAACGGGAGCACCACGTCATGCGGGCGCTCCAGCTCGAGGTCGCCCGCCACCCCGACATCGGCGTTGCCCTCAGCCGTGAGTTCGTCCCCCAGCGCCTCGACGTCCTCATGGGTGTCCTGCAACGGGCTGCCGCCGCCGGACTGCTCCGAGCACGGTCCGACATCGAGCTCCTGGCCCGGGTGGGTCCCGCCCTCATCTGGCAGCACTGCGCGCTGCTGGCGAACGAGCCCGACCCGGACCTGCCCAGGCGCATCACCGACCTTGTCTTTGCCGATCGTCCCGAACCCAAAAGGAGCAAACGATGAGTCTCCTCCCCGAAGATTTCGACGTCCACGACGTGGACTTCGACGCCCTGTACCAGGGCGGTCAGATCCTTGAGGGCGTCGATCTCCCCAGCATTCCCTGGGACATCGGCACGGCCCAGCCGGTCGTGATCGAAGCCGAGCGTGCCGGGCGCCTCCACGGCGCCGTTCTCGACGTGGGCTGTGGCCTGGGCGACAACGCCATCTACCTCGCCGGCCAGGGCCACCAGGTCACCGGCATCGACGCCGCTCCCAGCGCCATCGAGCAAGCCCGTCAGCGCGCCGGGCAGCGCGGCGTCGACGTCGAGTTCGCCGTGGCCGACGCCACCAGCCTGGCCGGTTTCGAGGCCCGCTTCGCCAGCGTGCTCGACGGCGCCTGCTACCACTGCCTCGACGAGGACGGCCGCCACGCCTACGCCACCGCCCTCCATGGCGTTACCCGGCCCGACGCCCTGCTCAACCTGTTCTGCTTTCCAACCACCAGCACCGGCCTGGCCGCCACCATGGGCGTCTCCGAAGAGGACCTCCACACGACCTGGAGCAAAGCCGGCTGGGACGTCACCGATCTGCGGCTGGTCCGCTACCACATCAACACCGGGGGCCGCGAGCTGGTCGCTGCGTTCGGCTTCGAGTGCGAACCGGTGCCAAACGAGGCCACCCGCCTCCAGGTCCCCATCTGGGCGATGCAGGCTCGACGGGCCTGACGCCTCTTGGCGGACGAAACGGCACCTCACAGCGCTTGCTGAAGTCGTAACCGACGCCGCTGTGGCGTCACCCGGGACCTCGCCCTAACGTGCCGACCGCGGGTTGTGCCGGACACTCGTTTCCGCCCGGAAAGGAAGAGCCATGCCGACTGCGTCGCTGCGGGACATCACGATGCACTACGAGACGGAAGGATCGGGAGACCCACTCATCCTGATTCCGTATCTTGCCGCCGACCACGCCTGCTACGCCTTCCAAACCCCCTCGTACTCCAAGGAGTACAGCTGCGTGGCGGTCGACCTGCGAGGGGCCGGGCAGAGCGACAAGCCGGCCGGTCCGTACTCGATCGAACAGTACGCCGACGACGTGGCCGAACTCATGGCCTCGCTCGGCATCGACCGGGCCCACGTGGCCGGCATGTCACTGGGCGCCGCGACCGGCATGTGGCTGGCCGCCAAATATCCCGAGCGGGTCGCCTCCTTGTCGCTCCACAGCGCCTGGGCGAAGACCGACGCCTTCATCGCCGCCGTCGTGAAGGGCTGGCAGAGCCTGGCCCGCAACCTCGACACCGTCGCCGACATGGTGATCCAGGGCATCTTCCCCTGGTGCTTCACCCCCGAGATGTACGCGGCCAAGCCCGACTTCGTCGCCGGCTTGGAGGACTTCGTCCGAGGCCGCCCAGCCCAACCCGTCGACGCCGTCCTGGCCCAGACCGAAGCTGTCCTCGCCCACGACGCCACCGCCCAACTTGGGCGCATCGTCGCCCCCACCCAGATCACCGTCGGCCGCTGGGACCTCATCACCTCGACCCGCTTCACCTCTGAGTTGACGGACGGCATCAAGGGCGCCGAGCACGTCGTCTTCGAGCACCTCTCCCACGCCGGCATGCACGAGGACGCCGAAGAGTTCAACCGGGTCACGCTGGAATTCCTGACTCAACAGAAGCTGTAGGGCCCCGCCCGGCGGCCGTGACCTCCGCCGATCAGGCGGTGCGGGTGCGGCCGCTGGGCGCCAGGGTGGCGGCCACGTCGGCGGCCAGTACCCGGGCCTCCTCGGGCGTGAGGGTGGCGATGGTGATGCGCAGGCCGGGGCCGGCCGTGCGCCGGTAGGACTCCCCCGCCGCCACCGCCCACCCGGCGTCGAGCAGCGCCCGCACCGTGGCCTGCTCCTCGGCGACGGGGAGCCACAGGTTGAGCCCGGAGTCCCCGGTGGTGGTGAGCCCGTGGGCGGCCATTGCCGTCACCAGACCGTGGCGGCGCCGGGCGTAGACGGTCGTGGCCCGGCGCAGGAGGCGGGTGGTGGCCGGGTCGGTGAGGAGCCGGGCCACCGCCTGCTGGAGCAGGTGGCTGACCCAGCCCGTGCCCAGGGCCTGGCGCCCTTCGACCCGGGCCACGGTGGTGGGATCTCCCCGCAGGACGGCGACCCGCAGGTCGGGTCCCAGCGACTTGGCGTAGGAGCGGACCACCGCCCAGCACGGCCGGCCCCCGCAGATGCTGTGGTGGGCGGCGCCGGCCACCGGCCCGGCGTGGTCGTCTTCCACCACGACGGCGGCGGGATGTTCGGCCAGCACGCGGCGCAGGGCCCGGGCCCGTTCGGCGTCGAAGGCGGCCCCCGTCGGGTTGTGGGCCCGGGGCGTCACCACGACGGCGCCCGCACCGGCGGCCAGGGCCGCGGCCAGGGCGTCGGGCCGCATCCCCCCGGCGTCGACGGGCACGGGGACGGGCTGGAGGCGCAGGGCCGGCAGCAGGTCGAGCACGCCGGCGTATCCGGGATCCTCCACCACCACCCGGTCGCCGGGCCGGAGGTGGGCGGTCAGGACCCGCTCCACGCCGTCCATGGCTCCGCCGACGACGGCCAGCGGGCCGGGAGGGATGCCGTCGGTGTCGAGCTGGCGGGCGGCAGCGGCCACCAGTCCGGGATGCTTGCCGGCCTGGCCGTAGAGGCGGGGCGTCAGGTCGAGGGCGCCGAGGACCGGAGCCAGATCCGGGAGCAGGGCGGGGTCGGGGTTTCCGTCGGCCAGGTTCCTGACCCCGGCGGGCACCACGAACC
>JBOGFO010000032.1:0-4651 GCA_050743445.1 Acidimicrobiia bacterium | reverse complement strand
CCCGCCGACGCCGCCCACGCCCGCACCTCGCGGGCGTTGGTCACCACCGCCACCGGCAGCGGATGGGCGGCGGCCAGCACCCGGCCGGCCATCTCCGCCACCAACCAGCCCCGGTCGGGGCCGAGGGTCGACAGCCGCGACTTGCCGCTGGAGAAGCCCCGGATGGGAATGACGACTCCGGCGGCGACGCCCACGGCCATCAGCGGAGGATCTCGAAGGTCTTGGTGACCGGCTCGATCTGGAGGAAGGGCAGGATGCGCACCATGGATTCCGCCACGGTCCGCGACTCGAGGGCGGCGTGGAGCTCCTCCAGGGAGGACCAGTGCGACAGCACGGCTCCGTCGACCAGCCCCCCGGCGCTCTTCTCGGTGGAGACAACCAACTCGAGTCCGGTGCATCCGGCCATGCCCTCGAACGCCGGCTTGATGTCCTCGCTGAAGATCCGCTGCACCTCGTCGAGATCGGAGGGATCCACGGCGGTGGTGAAGAGCCTCAGGTACACGGACGTCCCTCTCTCTCAGGGCGTAACCCGCGGGGCAACCTAGGCATGCCAGGCCGACTTGGCGAACATCCCGGCCAGGTCCGGGTTGGAGTGCAGACGCATCGTGTGACGGTCGAGCTGCGCCGCCGGACGCTCCCCGGTGCCCGGATAGCGCAGGGTCACCGCCACCCGGTCCTCGGTCACCTCGATGACGTTGTAGGAGGGCCGCACGTACCCGCGCAGCCGGTGCGAGGAGACCGTCCCGGAGTTGACGACGAGCACCTCGTTGAGGAGCCACACGAAGGGGACATGCTTGTGACCGGAGAGGACGAGATCCACTCCGGCCTCGGACAGGAGAGAGAGCACGTCGCCGGAATCCCACACCGTGTTCCGCTCCCGACCGGTGCCGGGGACCGGCACCAGGTGGTGATGGAGGGCGAAGATCCGGTAGTCGGACGGCTGGTCGAACTGCTGGCGGATCCACGAGTAGCGCTCCCGCCCGATCTCACCCTCGGCCAGGTCGGGCTTCGTCGAGTCCATGGCCACCATCGTGATCAGCTTGGGCCCGTCTTCGCCGAGCCGGCCCGAGAGCTGGAGCACGCGGTCGCCCTTGCCGGGCACATCTCCCGGACCGAAGCTGTCCACGAAGTGGAGGTACCCGACGTTCTTGGCGTCGTGGTTGCCGGGGATGACGATGGTGGTGAGCTGAGCGTCGAGAAGCGGGGCCAGGAAGGTCTGGGCGTCCCGGAACTCGTGGGCGTAGCCGTCGGTGGTCAGGTCGCCGCCCACCATCACCAGATCGGGGGCCAGCGCCCGGATCTCCTCGACCGCGTGGTGGAGCAGCTGGCCATCGAAGAAGGGGGAGCCGCAGTGGATGTCGGAGAGCTGGGCGATGAGGAAACAGTTCCGGGCCATGGTCGGCCCTATCCTAGGTGACCCGTGGATGCGCTCTACGGGCTGGTCGAACTGCTCCTCCGACGTCCCATGCGTCATGCCCTCTCCTGGACGATCGAAGGGCTGGAGCACCTGCCGGCCACCGGCCCGGCGCTCCTGGCGTCCAATCACATCTCCTATCTGGACCCGCTGTGCCTTCCCTACGCCACCGGACTGGTCGGGCGGAGGATCCGGATCCTGGCCAAGTCCGAGCTCTTCGAGCACCGCGCCTCCGCCTGGGCCATGCGCGCCCTCGGCCACATCCCGGTGGAGCGGGGGACGGCCGACGCTTCGGGGGCCTTGGACGCCGCCGCCGGTGTTCTCGCCCGGGGTGAGCTGGTGGGGGTCTTTCCCGAGGGCACGATCTCGCGTGACCTCGAACCGATGGCCGGCAAGACCGGCGCCGCCCGCCTGGCCCGGACCGCGGGCGTCCCGGTCGTGCCGGTCGGGCTGTGGGGCGGGCACCGCCTCATCACCGCCGGCCGGCCCCGGTCGTGGCGCTGGGGGGTGGCCATCACGGTGGTCATGGGAGAGCCGTTCGTGATCGGGCCGTCCGAGAATCCCCGTCTGGCCACCGACCGCATGATGGAGGCGATCTGTGTCCAGGTCGCCCGGGCCCGGGCCATCTATCCCCAGGTGCCGGAGCCGGGCGCTCCGGACGGGTGGGCGCGCCCACCCGAGACCGCCCGGCTGCGCAGCTGCCGGGGCCGCGTGGCTCAGGCGATGCTCGACGAGGCCGGTGCGCCTCCGGGACCGGAGTCCGGATCGCCGGCACCTCCGGTGCAGCCGTGAGGGTCGCCGTGATCGGCGCCGGATCGTGGGGGACCACGGTGGCGGCCCTGGCCACGCACAACGCCTCCTCGGTGGTCCTGTGGGCCCGGCGGCCGGAGCTGGCCCACGCCATCGACACCGGCCACGAGAACCCCGACTACCTCCCCGGCCGCGCCCTGCCCGCCTCCCTGCGGGCGACCTCCGATCTGGCTGCGGCCCTGGCCGGGGCGGAAGCGGTGGTGCTGGCGGTCCCGTCGCACGGCCTGCGCGACGTCCTGACGGAAGCCCTCGGCTCGGTCCCGCCGGGTGTCCCCGTGGTCAGCCTGGCCAAGGGCCTCGAGTCCGGCTCGCTCAAGCGGATGACCGAGGTGGTGACGGACGTGCTCGACGGACACCCGCCGGAGCGGGTCGGCGTGCTCACCGGCCCCAACCTGGCGGTGGAAGTCGTGATGGGGATGCCCACGGCCTCGGTGGTGGCGATGGTCGACGCCGAGGCGGGGGAATTGATCCAGCGGTTGTTCATGACCGCCGCCTTCCGCGTCTACACCAACCCCGACGTCGTGGGCTGCGAGATCGCCGGGGTGCTCAAGAACGTCGTGGCCATCGCCGCCGGCGTCGCCCAGGGGCTGGGAGTGGGAGACAACGCCCGGGCCGCCCTCATCACCCGGGGACTGGCCGAGCTGACCAGGTTGGGACTGGCGCTCGGGGGGAACCCCCTCTCCTTCCTCGGCCTGGCCGGCATCGGAGACCTGGTGGTGACGTGCACGTCGGAGAAGAGCCGCAACCGCCACGTGGGAGTCGAGCTCGGCCGGGGCCGTTCGCTCCCCGACATCCTGGGATCCATGAACATGGTGGCGGAAGGGGTCCGGAGCACCGAGGCCGTCCTGGCCCTGGCCGGGAAATGCGGTGTGGAGATGCCCATCGCCACCGAGGTCCAGGCCGTGCTGACCGGAGAGCGCCGGCCGTCCGAGGCGCTGGCCCAGCTCATGGGCCGGGGCGCCAAGTCCGAGCTGGAAGGCATCCGCATCCTGCCCTGACCGGCTCATGCATCATGGAGGGCATGCGACGTCTGCTGCCGTTCCTGGCCCTGATACTCACGCTGGTCCCCGCGCCCGGGGCGCGGGCGGGGGAGAGCGCCGTCCATCCCGAGAACCGGCCCACGCCCATCGACGGTGAGACCAACGGCCAGGTCCGGGCGGAGGAGCTGGTGGGCATCGAGGGTGATTGCCGGACGGCGCGGGAGGCCGGGCCCAGCCTGGCCCTCATGCTGGCCGCCGCCCGGGCCGACGGTGTCGCCCTGCTCCCCGACGACTGCTACCGGCTCCGCAGCGCCCAGGCCTCCGCCCACAGCCGGAACTGCGCGGCCGGCAACTGTGCCTGTGCCGCCCCCGCCGGCGGCTCGATGCACGGCTGGGGCAAGGCCGTCGACTTCGACGACCGGGGCGGCACCCTGCGCTTCAACTCCTCCGGCTACCACTGGATGAAGGCCCACGCCGCCCGCTACGGATGGAACCATCCCCGGTGGGCCGAACCCGGCGGCAGCGCCTGCCCGGAGGCGTGGCACTGGGAATGGGTCGGCGACGGCGGCAACATGGACCTCGATCCGATCCGGGCCGACGTGGTCGGGGTGCTGGCCCGAACCGCCCCCGGCGCCGGGGTGGCGGCGAAGGAACAGGGTTACTGGGTCCTCGGCGGGCTCGGGCAGGTGGTGGCCCGGGGCGCCGCCGGCGACCACGGCTCCGCCCACGGGATGCCGCTGCGCAACCTGGTCAAGGGCGGGGCCTGCACGCCCTCGGGGAAGGGCTACTGGCTCGCTTCTTCTGACGGGGGTGTCTTCAGCTTCGGTGACGCCGGCTTCTTCGGATCGCTGGGCAGCGTCAAGCTGAACCGGCCGGTGGTCACGATGGCGGCCACCGGGACCGGCCGTGGCCACTGGCTGGTCGCGTCGGACGGTGGCGTGTTCACCTTCGGCGACGCCGCGTTCCACGGCTCCCTCGGAGCCGTCCGGCTCAACCGTCCCATCGTGGCCATGGCGGCCACCCCCACCGGCGCCGGCTACTGGCTGGTGGCGGACGACGGGGGCCTGTTCACCTTCGGCGACGCCGGCTTCTTCGGTTCCCTGGGTGCCACACCTCCGGGAGAGCCCGTCGTTGGCATGGCCGGGACCCCGACCGGTGCCGGCTACTGGCTGGTGACCGCCGACGGCAGGGTCTTCCCCTTCGGGGACGCCGCCGCCCATGGCAGCCTCCTGTCGCCTCCCGCCCTCCCCGTGGTCGGCATTGCCGCCACCCCCACCGGGGCCGGCTACTGGCTGGCCGGAGCGGACGGCGGCATCTTCACCTTCGGCGACGCCCGGTTCGCCGGCACCGGATAACCGGCGTCGTGCTCGTCGCCGGCATCGAGGCGACCGAGACCCACGATCTCCGCCGGCGGGTGCTGCGCGACGGGCGGGACGCGGATCTGGTG
>JBOGFO010000031.1:0-3690 GCA_050743445.1 Acidimicrobiia bacterium | reverse complement strand
GGTCGGCGCCCAAGCCGGGCTCCTCCGCGGCGATGGCCGTCTCGACCAGCGCGGGGGCGAGGGCGGCGACGTGGGTCGCGGCCAGGTGATCGAGGTGGTCCAGGACCCGCCCCTCCAGGAGCAGGTGGTCCCTGGTGGAGAACTGGGGCGAACACCGCCCGGTCCGATCGACGAGGAGAACGGCGTCGTCGGAGTCGAGAAAGGCCCAGGTGAGGTCCTCGATGGCGTCGACGTCGAGGCGGCCGGCGCCCAGGGCGGCGACTCGCTCCACGACGTGCGCCTCCCCGAAGCGGGCCCGGTGGGCACACAAGCCCGCGTCGGGATCGATGAGGCCGGCGACGGTGTCGTCCCATCCCAGCCGGTGGCGCAGCTCGGGGATGACCCGGTTGCAGACCTGGGCTTCGAGGGCGACCCCGGTGGGCAGGCCGACCTCGTCCGCCTCCGCCTGCCACCGGCCCCGGAGCACCTCGGGGGTCAGGGAGCCGACCTTGCGGGGGCGGGTGGCCAGTGATGCCGCCTCGTCCGCCCGCATCCGGGTCTTCGGGTCCGGGTCCTCCGGGCCGGCTCCCGCCAGGTGCTCCTCGATCGCCTGGGTCCGCTTGGAGAACGTCCGCAGCCAGGCGGGGTCGAACCCGACCATCTCCCGGCAACCGCTCCGGTCCGGGCCCCACTCCACCCCCAGCCGCTCGGTGAGCCGGCGGCGCAACTCCTCCTGATAGACCGACCCCGCCGCCTTGCCCCACTCGTAGAGCGGAGCGGCGTCCAATGCGGCGAAGGTCCCATCGGGGCGGACGCCCAGGTTCGCCACCACCGCGTGGCTGTGGAGCTGGGGATCACCTTCGCGGCTGGTCCGGTGCACGAACGTCGCCGCGGCCACGCCCGTCGGGATCCGCTGACGTTCGCCGTCGACCTGCTGGCGGGTCGCCCCTGCCCGCCGCTCCAGGAACTCGAGCGCCACCGCGACGGCCTCCACATGGGCGATCGACGCCACCGACGCCACCTCAGGACCGGCGAACGCCCACAGCAGCGACGCCGATTTCGGCGCCGAGAGCGTCACATCGAACGCCGCCACCCGCCGTTCCCGATGACCACCCAAGAGGGCCTCGTCCGTGCCCGGGTGGCGCCCGAGCAGCAGCGCCCGCAACCGGTCGGCGTCGACCACCCCCGACAGGCCCAACTCGCCGGCCAGGTCGCCCTGCCACACCCCCGGCGCCTCCCCGATGCCCAGGTAGTAGTCATCGATGCCCAGGGCGACCTGGTTGATCAAATACTCGGCGTCGGCGAGCTTGGTGATCCTCAGCATCCCGCCCCTCCCGACGATCTGAACGGGACCGGCCCGGGCAACGCCCGCCCGGAGGGCTGGCAAATGTCTGTGGATCGTTGAGGGGTGGGAATCGGGAGGGTCGTGGTCATGGGCGGGAAGGTGGTTCGGGATCGGGGGAGGCGAAGGGGAGGGGCTGGAAGAGGGGGAGCTGGGTGGTGAGGTCGGAAAGGGCGCGTCGGGGGCGCGTCTTCCGTAGGGGGACCGGAGTCACCGGCGCCTCGCTTGCCGGCGACGCAGGTGCCGAGGGAGGATCGCTGGCCGGCGACGCGGGGGCTGAGGCTGGCGCCGGGTCGCTCGGACGATCACGCTTCTTCGTCACGACGGGTACGGCGGCCCCAAGGCCGACGCCGAGCATCTGGCGGATGGCCGGGCCGGGGACTCGCAGGAGGTCGCCAAAGTCGATGACGGGCAGGCCGGAGCGGCCGTCGGTGGCGCGCCACTCCCGGGCCAGGTCGTACGCCTTCGTGCGGCCGATCCGCAGGAGGCGGCCGGCTTCTTCGACGGTCAGGAACGGAGGGATCTCATCGTCCATCGGCACAACTCCCAGACATTGACATCAATGTCTGGGGATGATACCACGGTACATTGTGTCGGCACAGTGGCTCCACAAGCAGCGGACGGTATAAGCTGCGGGCTGTGCCTCGCCGCCAGCGTCAACCGCCGCCCCCGCCCGTCGACCCCCGCCCCCAGGTCGACCTGAACCAGGTCGTGGCCTACAACGTCCGGGCCGCCCGCGAACTCCGGGGGTGGACCCAGGAAGAACTCGCCGAGCGGCTCGAGCGGTACCTCGGGCAGCGGCTCAGCCAGGCGGGAGTTTCCTCCATCGAGCGGGCTTGGGACAGCGACCGCCGCCGGGAGTTCGACGCCCACGAGCTACTCATCTTCGCCATGGTCTTCGATCTCCCGATCGTCTGGTTCCTGCTCCCCCCGAAGGGTGACCACCGGCTCATGCGGGGGACAACCCGCCAGGTCGACGAGCTGTACCTCTGGCTCCTCGGCCGCCCCGAAAAGCTCGAACCCCTCTACGCCCGACTCCGGGAGTACGGCATCCACGACCCCAGCGAGAACGACCTGATCGTCGAGAAGCTCACCGGCCAGCCCGCCGCTTCCCGCACCTGGAGCTACAAGGAACGCCGCAAGGAGATGCTCCTCGCCCTCCTCGACCAGCACGAGGACTCCTTCGACAATGCCGTCGAAGAACTCGGGAGATGGGTGGACCACCTCCGCCAAGCCGGACTCCGCGGCTTCATCGCCGAGCACACCTGGGACGACGACGTCACCCGAGCCCGCGCAGCAGTCAAGGACGAGACAGCACCAGACGGCACGGCGGACGAGACGGCACCAGGCGGCACCCGTAAGCGGCGCACCGACAAGGCTCGATCGGAGGACCGTTGATCGAAAAGCGGACCACCAGGAACGGCGAATGTCGCTACGAGGTCAGGCTCCGGGGTGTCGACGGCAAGGAACGGTCTCGCACCTTCCGCACGAAGAAGGAAGCCGAACGCTATGAACGGGCCCAGCACACGGCGATTGACCGGGGGCTCTGGGTCGATCCGCGCAGCGGCCGGGTCACGTTGGCAGCGTGGACCGTCGAATGGCAGCGGACCGTGGTCCACCTGCGACCCACGACCCGGCGGATCTATGACGCCAACCTTCGGAATCACATCCTCCCCGACCTTGGGGGCATCGAACTCAGCAAGCTCACGCCTTCGATGCTCCGGGCTTGGCTGGCTGGGCTGACCACCAAGATCGGTGGTCATGGGCAGCCGCTGTCGCTCGGCTCCGTCGCCCAGGCCTACCGGACACTCAGCCGTGTCCTTGCCGCGGCGGTCGACAATGAGCTTCTCGGCCGCAACCCCCTGCGGGGTGTCAAGCCTCCGAGGGTCGAGTCCGAAGCGATGCGGTTCCTCTCCCACGACGAGGTCGCCACGCTGGCTGCGACCATCGACCGGCGCTACCAGGCTCTCGTGCTGGTGGCCGCCTACTCGGGTCTCAGGGCCGGGGAGCTGATCGGCCTCCGGCGTCGGCACGTCGACCTGCTCCGCCGGAGCATCACCGTGGTTGAGCAGGTGCAGTACATCTCCGGTCGCCACGTGGTTTCGGCGCCCAAGAGTTCCGCCAGCCGGCGGTCGGTGGCCTTGCCGGGTGTTGTAGTCGCCGCGCTCGAGGAGCACTTAGCATCGTTCGCCGAACCGGGCACTGAGGGCCTCGTGTTCCCGGCGCCAGAGGGCGGCTATCTCCGTCTCGAGAACTTCCGCAAGCGGGTATGGACCCCGGCCGTGACTGCCGCTGGCGTCGCCCCGCTCCGAGTCCACGATTATGCCGACCTGCGCGTTATGCCGACGTCGGCGTGAGTGGCCTTGCGG